>JALZEC010000355.1 GCA_030862235.1 Actinomycetota bacterium
CCGCTGGCGAGAGCTGACGGGCGGTCCGGAGCGCGACGGGAGCTATATCCGAGTCCACCTCATCCATGGAGGGCTTCCCGACTCCCACAGCCCTTTCAGCCCTATTCCCGCATACCCGCCGACCTGCCCTACGTCGACAGAGGCGGGGGGCCGCGTGTACGCGCTGAGCGGGTGGCTTCGTGCTTGAGCTGCTGCTCGGACTACCGGGGAGGAGATCGAGAACGGGTTCGTGAAGGAACCTCCGGGGCAACGAACCCGGGATCGTCGGCCTCGCCTGCATAGCAAGACGGTGACCTCACGGCCCCCGATCGCGGCGATCACCTCTGCAACCAAGGGGGCGATCAGCTGAGGCGGCATCTCAGAGCGCGGTCGATCAAATGTGCCCAACAGCCGCTCACCAAAGCCTTCGGACCGGTCGACACCCGCCAGTGCACGGGCTGACTCCTCCGCCATCGTCAACATCATGCCCGACCGGTTCAGGCATGCGACCGGCTCGGGCCGCTCTATACCGACAACCCGCTGCCGGGGGTGCGCGAACCGCAGCTGGGTGACCGAGGCCATGTCGACGGCGTGGTTGAGGGTGCGGTTCCCACGCGGGGCTCGGGCAGCGGCAGCGCCATTCCGAGTAGCCCGGCGGAAACCTCACGTGAGCGATAGGGTCGCCCGCGAAATCCAACGACGCAGTCCGTGGACTGTGAGAAGGATGAGGTGCGGGTTCAACCAATCGACGCAACGGCATCGGCGAACGCACGCGATGGTGTCATGCCTTTGAGTGTTCGTCGAGGCCTTCCGTTGAGCTCCCGGGCAACGGCGTCGAGATGGGCCTGGGTGTGTCCGGACAGCTCGGTCCCCTTCGGGAAATACTGGCGTAGTAGCCCGTTGGCGTTCTCGTTAGAGCCCCTCTGCCACGGGCTCTTGGGATCGCAGAAGTAGACGGCGACGCCGGTGCTCACGCTGAACTGGAGGTGCTCGTTCATCTCCTTGCCCTGGTCCCACGTGAGCGAGCGGCGCAGCTCGGTCGGCAGGGTGAGGATCACCTTGGCCAGCGCTTTGCGGACGGATTCTCCTCCGTGACCGTCGGGAAGCCGGACCAACATCACGTAGCGGGTCGAGCGCTCGACCAGCGTGCCAATGGCCCGCATCCCCTTGCCCATGATGAGGTCGCCCTCCCAGTGACCCGGAACGGCGCGGTCCTCGACCTCGGCCGGGCGCTCGGAGATCATGACCATGTCCTTGATCCGGCCCTGCCCGGTCGCCTGGCGAGGTCCTCGAGGCCGGCGGGTGGCCCGGCCTTGGCGCAGGCAGCGGAACAGCTCCTGGCGTAGGGCGCCGCGACCCTGGACGAACAGGGACATGTAGATGGTCTCGTGTGACACGTGCATCTCCGCGTCGTCGGGGAACTCGGCCGACAACCAGTCTGCGATCTGTTGCGGTGACCACCGCAACGCCAGCTTGGCCTCGACGATGCGACGTAGCTTCGGACACGCCGCCAGCTTGGCGATCCGGGGTCGACGAGCTCGACGTCGGGCCGAGGCCTCCCCCTCGCAGGCCCGGTACTGGGCCCGCCCGCCGTTAGCCTTGATCTCCCTGGAGATGGTCGACGGTGCCCGGCGCAGCCTGGCGCAGATCGTCCTTGCCGACTCGCCGGCGGCGATGCCGCGAGAGATCTCCTCCCGCTCCGCCAGCGACAGGCGGACCTCCGACCACACCGTGGGGGCCAGCGGTCGGATACCGCCGGTCTTGGCAATCAGGTTGTGAACGGCTGCGTTGGAGCGGGCGATCGCCCTCGAGATCGATCGCACGGACTCACCCGCTTCGAACCGGTCCCACACCTCAGCGTGCTCGGCAGCAGAGAACCGCACGTACATCAGGGACCTCCCCGTAGACGACCAGTGTCAGCTGCTCACCTCACTGGTGCGGGGATGGGTTGAGACCGCCCCTGATCCCGGTGACTGCCATCGCGACGAGAGGCGAGCGAATACCGCGCGAGGGCGCCCATACCGCGCGTCCCAGAAGACGCCGCTGGGGCCGCCTCGGCGCATCCCCTCAGTGCCGTTGGGGGCGCAGGCAATAGCGACACCCGTCGCATCGCGTCTCTGTGGTGACGGAGGATGTGCTTCCGTTCCTAGCGCACGAACGCCTCCTAGGCTCGGAGTGACGCCGGAACCAAGCCACGCTCTCGTCGTACAACGCCCTGATGTTCTCGTCCTGGCGAAGCCCGTGACCCTCGCCTTGGAAGATCCTGAGTTCAACGGGCTTTCCTTCAGCTGACAGGGCTTCGGCGAAAACCTCGGCCTGCTCACGGTTGGGTGCGTCCCCTCCGGACACGAGCAGCAGGGGGGTCGTGATGGACGCCACACGCGTGATGGGAGCGCATGGGTCCGGAA
>JALZEC010000369.1 GCA_030862235.1 Actinomycetota bacterium
CCGCCGCCCTCTGTGCCTTCGTCGGCCGGCACTCCCCCGGGGCGTGCGAGTTGAGCACGCCGATGCCGTGGTTCTCAGGGCCGGGAGCAGGGGCAAGCGGACCGGTAGCGAGGGGCGGCTCCGCTTCCGACGCCGAATACAGCGCACGCCCGGTGACAAGGGCGGCAGCGAGAACGACCACGACCACCGCGGTGCGCATCCCTCGAGAGGCGAGCCAGGGAGTGCGGGCAAGGGCCAGCGCCCGCACGGCGGCCGTGGTCAGGCTGGCAACCACCAGGGCCCCACCGGCGAGAAGGAGCCCGTGGGACGGGTTGGCCAGTGAGAACAGTGACGTCTCGACGTGGGCGGCGTCGGGGTCCCGGGCGTGGATCAAGGCGTCCCAGGCCAGCCCCCCCAGCAGCAGAAGGACGCCAACCAAGCCGGCGCCGAGGACGGGCACCAGGCCCCGCACCGTGCGCTCCGCCGCCCGTGCGTGCCGCGCCCGCTCCTCGAGGGAACGCAGCGCCGGGTAGTCCGCTTCGACCTCGGCCACGGGGGATTCCCGCGTCGCCCGACTACGACGGCGGGCGACGTCGACCACGGCCCCACCGTACCGGCGCCGGGCGCTCCGAGTGCTCGCGGGACGCGGCGATGTTCCGCTCAAGGCGGGACCCTCGCTGGCCGAAAAGGGGAAGCGTGAGGACGCGTGCCGCGGCCGGCGGCGACCCGGGGGGAGTCGACGCGGGGTCCAACGGACGGCCCGTCGGTCCTCGTCGGCGGGTCACGGTCGCCGTGCGGAACGGATCCACCAGGCGCGAGGAGCCGCAGCCCTCGCCCGATACCGGACCCCTCGACCTCGCCGACGAGGGGTCGATCGTGGGCCGGCAGGCCGAGCTGGCACGGCTCCGGGCCGTTTGGGACGAGGCCCGGGCGGGCACCCTCCGCCTCGTCCTCGTCGCCGGTGACCCGGGTGTAGGCAAGACCCGGCTGGTGTCTGAGCTGATGCGGGTGGCCCACCGTCAAGGGGCCACGGTGGTCGCGGGGCGATGTGCTCGAGCGGGTGCGGCCCCGTACGGCCCGTTCGTGGAGGCCATCGAGCGGGTGATGGCCACTCGCTCGGGCGCGTGGGTGCACGCTCACGTGAACGCCCACGGGCCCGGCATACTCCGCTTGTTCCCCGATCTGGCCGCCAGAATCGGCGATGAGGTCCTCGATCCTCAGACCAACTCCCGGCCCCACCTGCTGCGGGCGCTGGCCGCAGCCATCGTCGACCTGGACCCCCGCAACCCCGTCCTCCTCGTGATCGAGGACCTCCATTGGGCACAGCGCTCGACCGTCCTGCTCCTCCAGCAGCTGATCGAGGAGAGCACGGGTGCTGTGCTGGTGGTCGGGACCTACCGGGACGCCGCCATCTACCCCAGTCACCCCCTGGCCGCCTTCCTCGACCAGTTGCCCGCCGAGCCTCGGGCCGAACGGCTCGTCCTCGCCCACCTGTCGGCTCCCGCCATCAGCACCCTGCTCATCGACCGGGCCCACGTGCCGGCGAAGGCGGCCTCGGCTCTCGCCGTCGACCTGTGGCGGGCGACAGAGGGCGACCCGTTGCTGCTCAGCGAGTTCCTCCGTGACCTCCTGGGCAGTGGCGCCCTCGAAGAGGGCACCATGCGCACCGACGCCCTCCACGACGTGGACATCCCCCAGCACGTGGCCGAGCTGGTGCTGCGGCGAGTGGCTCGGTGCCAGAAGGCGACGCGCCGGACGCTGGAGGTGGCGTCGGTGGTGGGTGCGGCGTTCGGTGCCGAGGTCGTCGCCATCCTGGCCGACAAGAAGGCGAGCGAGCTTCGCAGCGCCCTCGACGAAGCGGTAGCCCAAGCCCTGATCGTGCGCACGGACAGCAGCCGGGGCGTCTACCGCTTCTGCCACGAGCTGTTCCGGGACGCCATCTACGAGTCCGTGCCCGCCAACCGCAGGGTGCGGCTGCACGACCAGCTGGCTGAGGTCCTGGCCCACCCCGAGCGCCGTCAGTCCGTCTCGCCCGCTCTGCTCGTGCACCACTTGGCCGCCGCCGCCCCGGTCGGTGAGTGTCCTGAAGCGGTGAGCTACGCCCAGGCGGCGGCGCAGGCGGCGCGCGATGTGCTCGCCTTCGAGGAGGCAGCCGGGTTCTACGGTCAGGCGCTCGCCTTCCTCGGGCCCCACGGCAACCCGGGGATCCGGGCCGAACTGCTCATGGCCCTGGGCGAGGCCAACTTCCGAGCGGACGAATCCGCGCGGGCGCGCCAGTCGTACCTTCAGGCGGCAGCGGTCGCCCGCGCTCACCAGGACGGCCCGAGGCTGGGGCGGGCCGTCCTGGGCCTGGGTGAGGTTCTCGGTATCTGGGGCGCGGATGCCCGCCTGATCGGGCTGCTCGAGGAGGCCATAGCCCTCAACCCCGACGACGCCTCCCTCAAGGCCAAGCTCATCGCCCGGCTGGCCCAGGCCCGGGCCGCCTTCGACAGTCCTGACCAGCGCAAGGCCCAGAGCGACGAGGCGTGGGAGCTGGCGTGGGACAGCCAAGACCCCGAGACCATGGGGACCGTTCTGCGGGCCCGCCACGAGGCCCTCTCCGCCGCCGACGACCTGGAGGACCGACTGGAGATCGACGGCGAGCTGGTGGCCATGGCGACCAACGCCAAGGACGACGAGCTCAGCCTGCTCACGCTCGGCTGGCGCCTCGTCGACCTGCTGGAGAAGGGCCACCTGGCCGACGCCGACCGGGACCGGGAAGGTCATGCCCAGTTGGCTCGGCGACTCGGCGACCGCCGGCACCTTCGCGACGCCGCCGTGTGGGCGGCGATGCGGGCGCTCCTCGCCGGCGATCCCGAGCAGGCGGCCGCTCAGGTCGAACGGGGGCTGGCGCTCGGCCAGGAGATCCGCGACCCGGACGCGGCCAGCATCTACTGGCTCCAGCAACTCGAGTTCCTTCTCGAGTGGGGCGACGAACCGGAGCTCGACGCCCTGCTCGAGATCTGGCGCAATCCAGTACGGAGCCGGGACACGGACCCAGGGTGGCGGGCGTCTCTGGCCCGGCTGCTGGCCCGTACCGGCCGCCTGGACGAGGCGGCCGACGAGCTTGACGACCTGCTCGAGGAGGAGTGCAGCAACCTCCCCCTCGACCGCGACTGGCTGTCGACGGTGGCCACGCTGGGCGAAGTGGCCGCCGCCGTCGACGACCCGCGTTCGGATCTGCTGACCAAGCTCCTGGCCCCCTACGCCCGGCGCTTCCTCGTCGTCGGGCCGGGCCTCGTATGCCGGGGGCCGGTGGCCCGGGTACTCGCCCTCCTGCACGCCAGCGTGGGCAACATCCAGGAGGCGGAGCGGCAGTTCCAGGCGGCGATGGGCGCCATCGACCGGATGGGTTCGCCCGCCCTGCTGGCTCGCACCCGCGCCGATTTCGGCAGGGTCCTCGCCCGCCACGCCGGAGGGAAGGTCCAGGCCCAGCGGGCCCGCAGCCTGCTGGGGGAGGCGGCCGACCAGGCCGAGGAGCTGCACATGGTCCGGCTGAGCGAGGAGATCCGGGTGGAGCTCGAACGGCTCACCCCGGCGGTGCTGAGGCGTCAGGCCCAGGCCCGAGCCGCAGCTCGCAGCTGATCCGCTAGTCCAGCCACCCGGGACGAACCAGCCCGGACTCATAGGCCAGCACCACCAGTTGGGCCCGGTCGCGCACGCCCAGCTTCACCATCGCCCGGCTGACGTGCGTCTTGGCCGTCGCCGGGCTGACGTAGAGCTTGCGGGCGATCTCCTCGTTGGACAGGCCGGCACCGACGAGGGCGACCACCTCACGCTCCCGGTCGGTGAGGTTCAGCAGGTCCGGAGCGGGCGCCGGCGGCTTGGACCGGGTGGCGAACTCGGCGATCAACCGGCGCGTCACGCCAGGCGAGAGCAGCGCGTCCCCGGCCGCCACTGCCCGGACGGCACGGACGAGATCCACCGGCTCCGTGTCCTTCACCAGGAACCCGCTCGCCCCGGCGCGCAGCGCCTCGAAGACGTACTCGTCGATCTCGAAGGTGGTGAGGATCACCACCCGGACGTCGCTCAACCGGGGGTTGGCGGCGATCTCCCGGGTGGCGGTGAGCCCGTCGACGCCGGGCATGCGGATGTCCATGAGCACGACGTCGGGAACGAGGGTCTTGGCCAGGCGCACCGCCTCTTCGCCATCGCCCGCCTCGCCCACCACCTCCAGGTCGTCCTCGGCGTTCAGGAGCGCCTTGAAGCCGCCCCGGACCAGGGCTTGGTCGTCCGCCAGCAGCACCCGAATCACGAGCGGCTCGGCTCGTTCCGAGGGGAGAGGGGAAGCTCGGCCCGTACCCGGAACCCGCCCTCGGCACGGGGTCCCGCCTCGAACCGCCCGCCCAGGGAGGCCACCCGCTCCCGCATACCGGCGAGGCCCTTGCCACCACTGGAGGACGAGTCGGAGGTCAGCCCCCGTCCGTCGTCCTCCACCTGGACGGCGACTCCTCCGTCCCCGTAGGCGACCCGGACGGTCGCCGCCGCCGGCCCGGCGTGGCGCACCACGTTGGTGAGAGCCTCTTGGACGATGCGGTAGGCGGCCAGGTCGACGCCGGGCGGAAGCGGGTGAGCCGTTCCCGAGATCTCCACCCGCACGTCGAGCCCGGCCGCACCGGCCCGCGACACGAGCGTCTCGACGTCCCGCAGACCGGGTGCAGGGGCACGCGGCTCCTGCTCGTCGACCTGGCGCAGCACGTCGAGCACGGACCTCAACTCGGCCAGCGCTTCCTTGCTCGCCTGCTTGATGGCGGCCAGAGCCGTCCTGGCCTGCTCGGGTTGCTGATCGATGAGGTGGAGGGCCACGCCGGCCTGCACGTTGATCAGGGAGATGTTGTGGGCCACGACGTCGTGCAGCTCCCGAGCAATCCGAAGCCGCTCCTCGCTCGCCTTCCGGCGGGCTTCCTCCGCCCTCGTGCGCGCTTCCTCGACGGCTCGCTCCCGCCGGACCCGGAACACCTCCGATCCGACGAGCACCACGAGCAGCCAGGCGGCCAGCGCCCCGGCGTGAGCCAGACTCGGCCCACCTTCCGGTCCGAACCGCGACTCCAGGACGAGGTAGCCGACGTATCCGGTGGTGGCCACCACCGCTGCCGCCACGCGGTGACCGCGCGTGACGGCGGTGTAGAAGGCGACGACCAGGGCCACGAACGCCGGCCCGTACGGGAAGTCGACGACGTAGTAGGTCAGGGTCGCGGCCATGACGAAGGCCAGGACCTCCACCGGCCGCCGCCGGCGGAACACGAGTGCTGCCGCAGCCAGGGCCAGCAGCAGCACGCTGATCACACCGAACCGCCGCAGATCCTCGCCCTCCTGGCCCCGGGCGGCGAAGAACGTGCCGACGAGTTGGAGGGCGCCGACCTTGATCGCCGTCGCCAGGTCGAGCCGGGTGTCCCCGGCGGTGCCGGTCGGCGATCGCGTCCCCATCGTGCTCACGGTAAGCCACCATTCCGACGTCGTCATCGGGCCCCTGGCTGCCCGTGAGCTACTCCCCTCGGGGTAGGCGGCGGACTACCCGTACGCCCCCGAGAGCAGCCACCGGTAGTGTCGATCCCGTGCCGACGCCGGGTCCGGAACTGGACGCAGCGCGCCGGCTGGCCGTCGAACGCAACGTCGTGCGAGCGGCTTTCGAGCACCTCACCAGAGACGCCTTCCTGGCGCTGCCCTTCGAAGCGCTGGGACCGACGAAGACCCTCCTCAAGCGGTTCTTCTCCGGCGAGCCGTGGGGTGAGGAGGAGATCAACGCCCTCGCCGAGGTGGTGGGACCGGGAGAGGGAAGATGGGAGCGGGAGCTCGACCCCCATCTCACGCTGGCCTACGGGTGGGCGGACGGCCGCTTCCAGGTGACCCTCATCTCGAGAGCCACCGATCAACCCCCGGTGCCGGACTCACCGTCTTCGTTTGACGACGGCGCCCTCGCCGCCAGCTTCGACGGGCCCGTCGCCCCCGAGGCCACGCCCAACCCGCGCACGATCCGCTTCCAGGTCGGGCCCATCCCCAGCGGCCGGCAACGGTGGTACGAGTCGAAGGGGGTCGTGCAGGACGACCCCGGGGTGGCCCGCCTGTTCTCCGAGTTCGAGGAGGTCGCCAACGTCCTCGTCGGTCCGGACTTCGTCGCGGTGAGCCTTCGTCGCCCGGCGGACTGGGAGCGACTCCTCCTCCCCGTCCTGTCCTTGATCGCAGAGGAGGTCTCTTCCGATCCCGACGGCGACGCCCAGGTCGCGGGCGAGCCCCGGGTCATAGGTGGGCCGGCGGCCATGACCGGGGAACGCGCCCGACAGGGCTCTGCTCGTCGCAGGACGAGCCGGCTGGACGAAGCCTGGCGGCAGCTGGGTGCTCTCCGGCCGGCGCAGGCCAACGACCTGGAACGGGTCCTAGCCGAGGTCCAAGGCGACGACCAGTTCCGCCGGCAGGTGGCCGCCAACCTCTTGCGAGAAGCGCCTCCGGCGGCTGCGGCGACGGCATGGTCCCGGCTGGTGGAAGACCCTGTCCGTTCGGTCCGGCGGGCGACCGTGGACGCCATGGTCGACGCCGGTCGCGAGGAGCTGCGCCCCCTTCTGGAACGAGCCCTGTCCGATACGGACGCCTGGATCCGGTGGAAGGCGCTCCGGGGACTGGTGGAGCTCGGGCCGGCTCCCAGCCGCGACCACATCGCCGCCCTGGCCGCCGACGCCGACTTCCGCGTCCGCCTCGAGGTGGCGGCCGCCCTCAGGGAGCCCTGACGACGAGCGGGCGACGAAGAAGCCGGGTCAACTCGCCCTGAGATCCGCCACGAAGCAGCCCCATCTGGGACTTGTTGCTCCTCGAGTACGCGGTGCCGTACACCGGCAGTGCCCCCGTGTCCTACCCGGCCGCCGTGCTGGGCGACCGACCTTCCGTGTACTGGCGACTCGGGGAGTCCAGCGGCGAGCCCCCGCGGAGGAAGTGGGGCAGACGGCGGACGGCGCCTACAGCACCTCGGGTATGACCGGTCATCCGAGTGCGCTGTCGAGCGATACGGACACGTCGGCCGACTTCGTCGGGAACATGAGCCACTTCAGCGCGCCGCACAGCAACGCATTGAACATGACCGGCCAGCTCTCCATCGAAGCGTGGATCAAGCCCGACATCCTCACCGGCACCCGCTACATCCTCAACAAGACGACCGGAAACGTGTACTCGCTCTACGTCGCCGACGGGAAGCTCGTCTTTCGTATCCGTAGCGGCGGCGTCTACCGCACGCTCGAGGCGCCAGGCGTCCTGACGACCGGCTCATGGCAGCACGTCGTCGGCACCTTCAACGGCTCGACGTTCAGTCTCTATCGCAACGGAGTGAAGGTGGCGGAGACGACGCCGGCGTCGTGCCCTTGCACCGTCGACACGTCCGTCAATTCCCTCTACGTCGGGGCGCTCGACTCGACCACTGGCTGGTTCGACGGAGGAGTCGACGAGGTGGCGGTCTACGGGTCCGCCCTGAGCGCAAGCCAGGTCCAGAACCACTACGACCGCCGGTGACGGGCAGCGAGTGTTCAGGTCCGCGTGCGGTAGCCCTCGCTTTCCGGCGCCGAACCCACTTCCGGCGCCGAAACCACCGCTTTTGTAGGGTTGAGCGCCGGAAAACCGCGCCGGCCCTGGATGCAGAGGGCCGGTCCTCTGGGACCGGCCCTGAAACGGCATGATCGTTGGTGGCGGGGGCAGGATTTGAACCTGCGACCTTCGGGTTATGAGCCCGACGAGCTACCAGACTGCTCCACCCCGCGGCGTGCCGCTCAGTTTACCACGGACGGTCAGGCCCCGGTCCGGGTGGTCGTCGGGGGGGAAGCGGGGCTGGTACCGGAGGCGACCTCCTGCGCCCGCTTGATGGCATCGCGGGCCAGGTTTGTCTCTCGCTGGTAGCCGGTGAGGTCTCCTCGCCGGAGCGCCTCCTCCGCTGCGTTGAAGTGGGCGTCCGCCTCGCCGAGGAGCTGGGCGAGAGTGGGCTGGCCCGGGCCGGTCGGCGTGGTGGGCGCTCCAGTTGACGGTGGCGACGGGGTCGTCGGGGTCGGCGCGGCTGCCGCTCCCTGCTGCTCCAGGGTGGGCGGGGAGGTGCCGAACAGCGAGACGAGCGCTTCCCGCAGCGAGTCCCGCATGACCACGCGGTCTCCGTTCACCACGATGACCTTCTTGAGCTGCGGAAGGGGGGTGGTGCCTTCGGCCTCGACGTACAGGGGACGGATCCAGAGGAGCGACTGCTCGATCGGGACGAGGAGCATGTTGCCGAACGTCACCTTGGAGCCGCGCTGGCCGAGGAGGGTGATCTCCTGGGACACGACGGGATCCTGGTTGATCCGGGAGTTGACCTGGGCGGGTCCCTCGATCTGCCTCGCCCGAGGCATGACGAAGACCTCCATCTTCCCGTACTCGCCCGGATCGCTCTTGGCGACCATGAACGCGGTGAGGTCCTTGCGGGTGTCGTCCCTCGAGAACGGGACGAACGGCTGCATGATTAGGAAGTCCTCGTTCTGCGCCTCGGGCAGCTTCATCAGCAGGTAGTACGGGTCCATGCGGTTCTCCCGCGCCGGACCCACGGTTGGGCCCTGGGGCGTCTGGATGGGGGAGGTGGCCGTGCCGCCGACCGCGCCCGGCTCCTGCGCGATGTCCCACGCGTCCGTGCGGTTGTAGAACGAAGCGGCGTCCTGCATGTGGTACAGGCCGTACATGTTCGTCTGGATCCGGAAAAGGTCCTCCGGGTAGCGCAGGTGCGTCCGGAGCTCGGCGTCCATCGCCGTGCCGTCGGTGAACAGTCTGGGAAACGCCTTCTTGTAGGCCTGGATGATCGGGTCGGAGGGCTCGGTGATGTAGAAGGTCATCGAGCCGTTGTAGGCGTCGATCAGGACCTTCACCGAGTTGCGGACATAGTTGAAGTTGGCGTTCAGCCCACTGTCCGGGTCGAGCCGGGTGGTCTCCGCTCGCTGGGAGTAGGGGTACCGGCTGGTCGTCGTGTACCCGTCGTAGACCCAGTGGATCCCTCCGCGGTAGACGATGGGGTAGGGGTCGTTGTCGAAGCGGAGGAAGGGTGCGGCCTTCCTCACGCGGTCGTCGATGTCGCGCATGTAGATGGCCCGCGAGCGGTTCGTCACGAAGTCGGAGATCAGCGGGTTCAGCTCGCCGAAGCGGAGGGACAGGGCCGCCCGCCGGATCCACGAGCTCATCTGCACTCCGCCACGGCCCCGGTACGTGCTCGTCTGGTTGGTCCCGTCCTGACGCGTGAAGTCGATTTCCTGCTGGCGAGTGTTGACGATGGCGTACCCGCCCAGGTTCTGGCCGTAGTAGATGGCGGGGACGTTGATGTCCGGTTTGCCGCTGGGAGGAAGGTCCTTCAGGAGGAAGAGCGGGTTGCCGTCGCTGGCCACGCCGTTGCTGGACGACAGCACGCCGGCATAGCCATGGGTGTACACGAGGTGCTGGTTCACCCAGGACTGCGAGGGAATCCCGTCCAGCCGCAGCTCCCGGGCCGAAACGAGCACCTGCGTGTTGGAGTTGGCGGTGTCGGGGTACCGGTCGACGTCGACGTCGTTGAACTGGTAGTAGGTCCGGAGCTCTTGGAGCGACTTGTAGGTCCGCTTCAGGACTTCGGGGTCCCACAGCCGGACGTTGCGGATGGTGACCGCGTTCTCGTCCAAGTCGGCGGCATCGAGGTTGATCTCGGACCTGAACTCGTTCACCTGCACGTCGCGGAGGTTGAACGCGGTGCGCGTGGCCTTGATGTTGCGGTCGATGTACGGCCGCTCCTTGGTGGACTCGGTCGGCTGCACTCGGAACTGTTGGATGAACGCCGGTATGGCCGCACCGACCACGACGGACACGAGAGCCCACAGGCCGACGGCGATGATCGGCAGCACCCACCCCCGGCGGAGGATGTTCACGAGGAAGAGGGTGCAGGCGAACAGCGAGATGACGAACAACAGCTGCAAGGCCGGGATCTGGGCCTTGACGTCGGTGTAACCGGCGCCCTGCACGACTCCCCGCGTCGAATACACGAGCTCGTAGCGCTGGAGGAAGTACCCGACCGCCTTGAGCAACGCGAGCACGGCCAGGAGCACCGAGAGGTGGGCCTTGACCTGAGGCGTGACCTTCTGAACAGGAGTCTGGAATCGGATGCCGCCGTTCAGGTAGTGGGCGACGGCGGTCACGATCAGCACGATGACGAACGTGGCGAACAGCCAGTCCACGACGAAGGTCAGGAAGGGCAGGTCGAAGACGAAGAAGGCGATGTCCTTGTCGAACTGCGCGTCTCGGGCAGAGAAGGGCACCCGGTTACGGAAGAGGATCCAGGCGTTCCACTGGCCGGAGACGCCGGGCCCGGCGATGAGGGCGAAGATCCCGGCTACCGCGACGCGGACGAGGCCCGCTCGGGAACCGACGACCTGGTGGTACCGCTCGACCAGCTCCTCCTCAGGCCCTATGGGCCGGAACTTGGGCGCGAGAAGGTCGGCGATGGCCAGGTTGGCCCACATGACGACGAAGAAGACCGCGGTGAAGATCGCGCCAAGGGCGATCTTGGACCCGAGTACCTGCCTCCAGACGCTGGTGATGCCCAGTTCGTCGAACCACAGGTAGTCCGTGTAGAAGCCGGCGATCCCCCGCAGGGAGAACAGCGCGAAAACGAGCGCCCCAGCCACGACCAGCAGGACGACCCGGCCGGACGATGACCGTCGCCGGCGCGGAAGGTCAGTGGGAGCGCGCACAGCGCGACACTAGGGGACGGCAGGCACGAGCAGGCAGCGACATCCTGGGTGGGCGGGAGGGTGGACCTGGCCGGTCGGGTAGGACTCTCCCTTGGTCACGGAAGCGGCCAGCTCGTTGTCGTCGCAGTCGGGGCACGGCGCCTCGTCGTCGACGACCCACCGGAGGGCGATGCCATCAGGGTACGCAGCAAACGCCCCGCGGGCGAAGGCGTCAGCCGCGTGATGGCGCGCGAGGGGCTCCAACTCCTGGGCCCGCCATTGCCGGTAGGCGGCGCTCACCACCTCGCTCAGCTGGGCCGGGTCGGCCGACCCACCCTCGGCGTCAGTCGCCGGAAGCTGGCGTTCGAGCCGGGAGCGAAGGGGCTCGACCACGGCGGAGGCCAGCGCGGAGGCAACGACGAAAGCCAGGTCCGGGCCGGGGTCCGGGGTGGGCTGCGACCCGGCGGCGAATCGGGCGCCGGCGCGAACTGCGTCGGTGAGCGGGGGCAGGGCCATGTCGCGGAAACGGCTGAGCTGGCGGTCAGAGGGCGGCAGAACCGATAGCGCCGTGGGACGGCGCTGTCGGCGAAGCTGGTCGAGGACCTCGTTCTGCTCGTCTTGGAGGGCTCGCTTCAACTGGCGGACGAGCGTCGACTCGGACGGCTCGAGCAACTCGTCGCGCCGAGTACGGGCGGACTCGTCCGAGATGTCCCTCGACGGCCCCACGGCGGGAGCCCCAGGCAGGGCCGGCTCCGTCTTGGCGGCCTCGCCCGCGGTTGGTTCGGCGGGGGTCGGTTCGGCCTCCACTACCCGGGCGGCGGCCGGCTCGCCCGACACGGACGGTTCGGGCGGCTCCGACGGCTCGGGGGGCGTGGGCGTCACCCGACTCGTCTTGGCTACGACCGACGCCCGGTCCGCTTTGATGCGGGCGAACAGCGCCTCCACCCGGTCCCCCTGCTGGCGCGGCGGCGCCTCGCTCGTTGCCTGCGGACGCGGCCCTTCCCCGGAGCCCGGCGGACTGGCCGGCGGCGCACCCGCTGGCGACCGGCTCGGGGGAGGCGGTACCGCAC
>JALZEC010000395.1 GCA_030862235.1 Actinomycetota bacterium
AGGCCCAGCGCGAGGCCAACGCCGCCGCGGCCGAGCTCTCTGCCGCCCTGACCGAGATGGCCCGGGCTGACGACGCCCTGGCCCACCTGCAGGGCCGGGTGGCCAACACGGAGCGGCGCGTGGCGTCCGTGCGGGATCAGGTCCGCCAACTCGCCATCCGCCTGTACGTGGACGGGACGGGATCATTGACCCGCTTGTTGCGCATGGCTGACGCCAACCAGATCATCCGGGCGCAGCAGTTCGGGCACGTGCTGGCAGGAACGTCCACTGACGCTCTTCGCCAGTACCGCCTGGAACGGGAGGACCTGGAAGCCGAGTTGAAGGCCCTCGAGCGCAAGCAGGAAGACCGAGCCGATGCCCTCGAGAACCTTCGCCGCCGTCAGGCCGAGGTAATGGACGAACTGGCGCGGCTCACCCGGGTGACGGACCAGGCCCGAGTCGCAGAACGGGCGCAGACCGCGGGGCAGGCGCAGGCCGGCCCCCAAGGCGATGGACCCCCGCAGGGGGGCGCGCCCGGCCCGGAGAACCCGGCCGCGGGGCGGACCCAGGAACCGGCCTCGACGGCGCCCCCCTCACCGGCGCCCCAGGTGCCTGCAGCCGACGAGGACGAGCCAGCCCCGGCCCCCGCACCCGCCCCGGCCCCCGCCCCGGCGCCAGCAGGGGTGTCCGGGAGATGGGTCTGCCCGGTCCAGGGTCCGCACGCCTTCAGCGACGACTACGGCGCTTCCCGGGGCGGCGGCTACAGCCATCAGGGCAACGACATCCTGGCGGCGCGGGGCACGCCCGTGGTCGCCAACGTCGACGGCTACGTCACTCACCGCAGCGGCAACATCAGCGGGCTCGCCTACTACCTCGACGGAGACGACGGGAACGAGTACTTCGGCGCCCACCTCGACTCCTTCGGAGCCAGTGGCCGCGTGACCGCCGGCACGCAGATCGGCACCGTGGGCGATACGGGTGACGCCGCTGGCGGCCCACCCCACCTCCATTTTGAGATCCATCCCGGTGGCGGGGCCCCGATCAACCCCTACCCCATCCTCAGCCGGTACTGCTGAACGCCGTTCCCTCAAGGGACCTCAAGGGAGCAAGGCGGCGATGAGGGCTTCTGCCACCCAGCGCCCGTACCGCTCGGGCGTCCACCCCCGCTCGATCACCAGCAGCTCGTAGATCTCCGCCGAGTTGTACGTCCACAGCACGTCTCGCGCCTCTTCGATCGACAGGCCCGGGCGGAGGTAGCCGCCGTCGGACAGGTGGCGGGCAAAAGCGGTCATCCCCGTCAACCGCTCGGTCTGCATCTGTTCCCACACATCCGCCGCCCCCGGGTCAGCTGCAGCCGCGCTCCGGACGAGAAGCTGGAGCGGCACATGGCGGGGCGCGCTCTCGGTCAGGTGCTGCCCGTACATGATGAGCTTCTGGCGGGCGTCGGGCTCGGCGTGCGTCCGTTGCACCAACTCCCGCTGGAGCATGGGCACGGGTTCGTCATCGCCGACGATGGCCACGTCGATGACGGCCTTGAACAATCCGGGCTTGTTCCCGAACCCCTTGTACACGGTCTCCACGGAGACGCCCGCTTCGGCTGCGATGGCAGCCACGGTGGTGGCGGCGTAGCCCCTGTCCAGGAAGATGCGACGAGCGGCGGCCAGCACCGCCCGACGGGTCTGGCGCGCCTGTTCCTGCCGGCGAGAGGAGTCGTAGCGACGTGAGGTCTTGACGGGCCGAGACATTCGTTACATACTCCTGTATCAGTTACACAGCATTGTAACGAATTGTCCAGGAGAGGGGAAGCACATGTCCTATGTCTTTCAGTACGACGTTCCCGCCGACGAGCAGTTCTACCGCCAAGTGCGGGACGAGATCGGTGACGAGCCGGCCAAGGGGCTCATCGCCCACCTGGTTCTCAAGCGGGAGGGAGGTCTCCGGCACATCGGGGTGTGGGAGACGAAGGAGGCCTGGGAGCGCTTCCGGGATGAGCGGGCCGAGCCGGCGCTGGCGAAGGTCTTCGACGCCGCCGGATTCGCCCGCCGCCCTCCGCGTCCGGAGGAGAAGGAGATGGACCTGGTCGACGTCTGGCTGGGTGACTGACGCGGCCGTTTTGGCCGGGTGGGCGGTACGATCGGAAGCGTGCGCAGAGACGTCATTGTCGAGGTGATCGAAGTCAAGTCGCTCACGATCGCCGACGTACCCGAAGTCGTTTCGGAGCGGGAGGAGCAGCCGGCACCCGAGCTGCCCTCCCGGCCGTTGCCAGTCCAAGCTTGACCCAGGGCCAGCCGCAGTCGAGGCGGGACGAGCCTCTGCTCGCCTGGAAGC
>JALZEC010000418.1 GCA_030862235.1 Actinomycetota bacterium
GGTCCCACCCACTTGGTCAAGGTCGACGGCAGCTGGAAGATCAACTCGCTCGGTTAGCTGAGCGGAACAGGGCCGGCCGAGCCCCTCTTGAGGCCCGAACCAGGCTGGGAGAGCCCGAGGTCGGACTCGAACCGACGACCTGCTCATTACGAGTGAGCTGCTCTACCGACTGAGCTACCCGGGCGGTACCGCCGAGTATCGCGCGTCGGGCGACGACCTCGGTTCGGACTTCGCCGGCAGAGGGGCGAGCCGAAGGAGCAGGGCCTGGAGGAACAGCAGCTCGCTCGGGTTTCGCACGATGGCCTCGGCCGCCCCCTGGAGGGCCTCCAACGAGCTCAGGTAGCCGCGCGCCGCCGCCGGTGGCGGTTCCCCGGCCAAGGCATCCCGGTAGACGCCGGCCAGCAGGGCCAGGCCGTAGCGCAGTTCGTCAGCCCGGAGGCGGCGCAGTTCACGGCGGTGGCGGTCCTGGAGCTGTTTTCGGCCTGAACCCCGCTCGCCCGATCGTTCGATCCTCTCCTCCAGCGCAGCTCGTTCCTGGGCGTGGCGAGCTTCCAGCGGTCCGACGGCGGCCGAGCCGAGCAGCTGGACGAGCTCGCCCGACAGCACGGCCACCGCCGCTCCCGTCCCATCCAAGCGGGACGGCAACGACTGCCAGACCTGGCGGCGGCGCTCGAAGTCGGGGTCGACGGCGAGGAGGCGGGCCCGGTCGAGACGACCCTCGGCTGCCTCCGCCACCCGTTCGGCCAGGCCTTGCTCCACACCCTCTGTCATCAGCGCTTGGACCAACTCGTCCGGGAGCAGGCGGCCGAAGTCGATCCGCACGCACCGCGAGGCGATCGTGACGAGCTCGGGTGGTACGTGCTCGGCGAGGATGACGAAGATCGTGCTGGGCGGCGGCTCCTCCACGATCTTGAGCAGGGTCGGACCTGCCTCCCGGACGAGGTGGAAGTCGACGAGGGTGAGCACCTTGCGGCGGCCCTCGTTCGGCGTGCGAACGGCCAGCCGGCGGATCTCCTGGGCCTGGGGAACCGAGATCGACGCACCCTCGCGTTCGACGACGACTGCGTCGGGGTGGACGTCGGCCAGGACCCGGGTGCACACGTCGCACTCGCCGCACCCGCCGCGGGGGCAGAGCAGAGCGGCAGCGAAAGCGCGGGCGGCTGGACGTTTGCCCCCCCCGGGTGGTCCGACCAGGAGGTAGGCGTGGACGGGGGACCGGGCTGCCGCACGCAGCTGAGCGACGGCGGATGCCTGGCCGACGAGGCGGTCGAAGACGACTCCCGCGCTCACCGTGTCCCCACCACTGGCGCAACGGCGGCGTGGACCCGAGCCGCCACCTCGTCGACCGACCCCGTCCCGTCCACGACGATCCACCGGGCAGGGTCGGCGGCGGCCAGCCACCGGTAGCCCTCCACCACCCGAGCGTGGAAGGCGTCGCCCGCCGCCTCCATGCGATCGGCGGAGCCGCAACGGCGGGATGCGGCAACGGAGGCGGGTACGTCCAGCAGTACGACCAGGTCCGGCTCCAGACCGCCCGCAGCCCACTGACTGAGCTCGGTCAACTCGTCCAGCGGAAGCCCCCGGCCGAAGCCCTGGTAGGCGAGGGTCGAGCCGGAGAACCGATCGGTGACGACGTCCCGGCCTTGCTGGAGCGTGGGCGCGATCACCTCGGCCACGTGCTGGGCGCGGTCGGCGGCCATGAGCAGCGCCTCGGTGCGAACGGCGAGATCGGTTGCGCCCGGGTCGAGGACGAGGGCGCGGATTCGCCGCCCGATCTCCGTTCCCCCCGGCTCGTGGGTGAGAAGGGCGTCCAAGGACGCGGCCAGCAGACGAGCCTGGGTGGACTTTCCACAGCCCTCCCCTCCCTCGAAGGCGATGAAGTGGCCCCGGCCACTGACCGAGCTCAGCGTCCCGCCTTCGAGCGAAGGTGCATCGTGCGAGCGGCGAGCAGGCCGGCGACCAGGATGATGGCGGCGCCGATCCAGAGGGTGAGGCGCACCCCGGGCAGGTCGATTTGGGCCCCGCCGATCTCGACGTCCCGTCCCACCAGCCGGTTGGAGACGCGGTCGAGCAGGCCGGCGGCGAGCGGAGCCAGGGTCAGGGCCACCAGCAGGCAGAAGCGCGAAAGCGTGTAGAGCGTGGCGAAGATCCGCCCCCGCAGCTCGTCCTCGACGTTCTCCTGGAGGATGGTGAAGCCGAGGACGTACACGGCCCCGGCACAGATGCCCATGATCCCGATGAAGAACATGGTGAGTCCCAGGCGGGAGGTTGTCGCGGCGGCGGCCATCGCCAGCCCCGCCCCCAGTACGGCCGGCGGGAAGAGCGCGGCGTGCGAGATGCGCTGCTGCACGGTGGACAGACCGACCACGCCGATGGCCAACCCGGTTCCGAGGGCGGTGAGGAGCAAGCCGAAGCCGGGAGGACCGGCCCGCAGGACCTCGTTGGCGAACGTGGGGCCCAGCGGCGCCACCATCCCGCCGCCGACGAGGCCGGTTCCGAGCCCGATCATCACGGCCCGCACCACCGGGCTGTGACCGATGAACTGGAAGCCCTCCTTGAGGTCGGTGAACGTCCTGCCGAGCTCGATCCGGCCGCCCTTGGGGCGGTGCTGGGGCAGGGAGAGGGTGGCGATCAATGCGGCCGACGTAAAGAACGTCAGCACGTCGAAGTACATGGCCAGGGACTCCTGGTTGAGCTCGAGGAAGTCGAGGGCGCCGGCGTGCGTACCCACGAACTCGGCCACCTTGGTGAGCGACGCGAACAGGGCCGACCCGATGGGGAACGTGCCGTAGGCGGCGGCCAGGGAGAGGGAGTTGGCGGTGGCCAGACGGCGGTGGTCGACCAGGTTGGGGACGGACGCCTCCTTGGCCGGAGACCAGAGGAGGGTCATGACCTCGAGGAGCAGGGAGGCCACGAACAGGCCGGCCACCGAGTCGATGAAGGGGAGGGTGGCCATGACAAAGCCCCGTCCGATGTCGCAGCTCACCATCACCCGCTTGCGGTCCCAGCGATCGACAAGGACGCCGGCGACCGACCCGAAGAAGAAGCCGGGGACCATCCGGGCGCTCATGACGATCCCGACGGCCGCCTCCGGCGAGCTGCCCCCCACTCGAGCGGCGAGAGAGAGGATGGCCACGAGCCCGAGCCAGTCGCCCAGGGACGACACCACCTGAGCCAGCCACAGCCGGAAGAACGACCTCGAGCCGAGGAGTCGCGGTCCGTTGCCGTCCTGGTCACCGCCGTTGCGGCGACCACTTCCATCTGGTGCGAAGCCCCCCTCGGGCACCGCGGTCATGGGCGAGGTGGGCTCCTCGCCGTCCAGCCGTTCCTGGCCGTCACGGCCCTTGCCCGGAGCCCGGCGCAGGAGCCAGTCGCGCCTCGAGGGCGAGCTGTCTCCGGGCTCTGACACGGTCCTCAGGCTACGAGGCTCTGCCCAGTCACTCCTTGGACTTGGCCCTCTTCGCCGCAGCCTTCCGAACCGGCGCCTTCTTGGCCGGCGCCTTGCCGGCGGCCTTGGCCGCCTTGGCCACACCGCTCCGACGAGTCGCCTTGCGGGGTGCGTCGCCCCGGGCGCGACGGTCAGCCAGGAGCTCGGCGGCTCGCTCGAGGGTGATGGTCTCGACGCTGTCCCCCTTGCGGAGGGAGGCGTTGACCGTGCCGTCGGTCACGTAGGGTCCGAAGCGGCCCTCCCGGACCGTCACCTGGGCCTTCGACACCGGGTCCTCCCCGAGCTCGCGAAGGGGACCGGCGGCGGCCCGCTGGCCCCCGCGCCGCTTGGGCTGGGCGAGGAGGGCGAGGGCCTCCTCGAGGGTGATCGTCAGCAGCCGGTCCTCGCTCTCGAGGCTCCGTGTCTCGTTGCCCTTCTTGACGTACGGTCCGAACCGGCCGCTCTGGGCACTCACCTCTTCGCCGTCCGCCGGGTCGACGCCGAGCACCCGCGGCAGTTTGAGCAGCTCGAGGGCTTGCTCCAGGGTGACCGTCTCCAGGCTCATGGACTTGAACAGGGAGGCCGTCTTCGGCTTCTGTTTGGGGTCCGTGGCCTCGCCCAGTTGGACGTAGGGGCCGAAGCGGCCCGCCTTGGCCATTACCGGGAGGCCCGTCTGCGGGTCTCTGCCCAGCTCCCGGTCGCCGCTCGGGGCGGTGAGCAGCTCCTCGGCTTTGGCCAGGTCCAGCTCGTCGGGGGCGATGCCGTCGGGGATGGCGGCGGTCTCCTCGCCTCGCTGGACGTAGGGGCCGTAGCGGCCGACCCGCACGACCACGTCTCGACCCTGCTCGTCCCTGGCGATGGGGATCGAGTTGATCTCTCGAGCGTCGATCTGGTCCAGCCGGTCGTGGACGAGGGGTTTTAGTCCCGGCCTCCCGTTCCCGAAGTAGAACCGGCTCAGCCAGGGCAGCGTCTCCTCCTGCCCTGTGGCGATGTTGTCGAGGCCGTCCTCCATCCGTGCGGTGAAGTCGTAGTCGACCAGCTCCGAGAAGTACCGCTCGAGCAGCCCGACCACGGCGAAGGCGACGAAGGAGGGCACCAGGGCGGATCCGCGCTTCCAGACGTAGCCGCGGTCCTGGATCGTCCCGATGATCGTCGCGTACGTGGACGGGCGCCCCACGCCCCGCTCCTCCAGGGCCTTGACCAGGGACGCCTCGGTGAAGCGCGGAGGAGGCTGCGTGGTGTGGTCTCGCGGCTCCAGCGCGACGGCGGCCAAGGGATCGCCGGCCGCGAGCTCGGGGAGGCGGACCTCACGGTCCTCGAGCTCGGCGTCGGGGTCGTCCGAGCCCTCCACGTACGCCCGGAGGAAACCGGGGAACTCGATGACCTTGCCGTTGGCCGCGAACTCCGCGTCGAGGCCGCTTTCGGCGTTCGGGCCACGCAGGCCGGATTCGGCGTTCGGGCCACGCAGGGCGGCGGAGGTCCGGGCTCCCAGCCGGACCTGGAGGCTGCGGCCCCGAACGTCGGCCATCTGGGAGGCGACCGTCCGCTTCCAGATGAGCTCGTAGAGGGCCAGCTCCTCAGCGGCCAGCTCACGCGACAGCTGCTCCGGCGTGCGGAACGTGTCCCCCGCCGGCCGGATTGCCTCATGCGCCTCCTGGGCGTTTCGCACCTTCTTCTCGTACCGGCGGGGTTCGGCCGGGACGTACTCCGGGCCGTACAGCTCGGCCGCCTGAGCGCGGGCGGCCGCCACCGCTGTCTCTGACAGGAAGGTGCTGTCGGTGCGCATGTACGTGATGTAGCCGTTCTCGTAGAGCCGCTGGGCCACGCTCATGGTCCGGGCGGACGAGTAACGCAGCTTGCGGCCCGCCTCCTGCTGGAGGGTGGACGTCATGAACGGCGGGTACGGCGTGCGCCGGTACGGCTTCTCCTCCACCGAGCGGACGGCGAAGTCGGCTCCCTCAAGGGCCTGGACCAGGGCCTGGGCGGCGGGGAGGTCGAGGTGGGTGAGCGGGGCGCCGGCGGCAGGAACCTTCAGCTGGCCGGTCTCGTCGAAGTCCCGGCCGGTGGCGAGGCGTACGCCGTCCAGCTCGACGAGGGTGGCGTTGAACCGCTCGCCCCCCTTGGCGAACGTCCCCTCAACGTCGGCGTAGCCGGCGGGGCGGAACCGCATGCGGGCCCGTTCCCGGTCGACAAGGATGCGGGTGGCCACGCTCTGCACCCGACCGGCTGAGAGGCGGGGGAGCACCTTCTTCCACAGGACGGGTGAGACCTCGTAGCCGTAGAGCCGGTCGAGGATGCGACGGGCCTCCTGGGCGTCGACCAGGCGACGGTCGAGGTCCCGCCAGTTCTCGACGGCGTGGCGGATCGCCCCGGCGGTGATCTCGTGGAAGACCATCCGCTTCACCGAGACCCGGGCCGGAGGGGACAGGACTTCGAGCAGGTGCCAGGCGATGGACTCGCCTTCGCGGTCCTCGTCCGTGGCCAGATACAGCTCGTCGGCCTCCTTGAGGTGTCGCTTCAGATTGGCGACCACGTCCTTCTTCTCCCGAAGGACGACGTAGAGGGGCTTGAAGCCGTTGTCCACGTCCACCCCGAGCCGGGACCAGGGCTCGCTCTTGTACGCGGGCGGGATGTCCTTGGGGTCGCGGGGAAGGTCGCGGATGTGGCCCACGGACGACTCCACGACGAAGTCCGAGCCCAGGAACCGGGCGATGGTCCGGGCTTTGGCCGGTGACTCGACGATGACGAGCGGCTTGGGCACGTGTCCTTCCTAGCTACCTTCCTGACTGGGAGGGCGACCCGACCGGGGCCGCCCGAAGCGAGAGGTTGGGCGTCCCGCCGGTCCGATGTCAAGGCTGGCTGTGCCGGAAAGGGCCATCCGGTGGACCGCCTTGAGGGCCGGAGATCCAAGGTACCAACCGGAAACCGGTACTTCGACAGGGA
>JALZEC010000420.1 GCA_030862235.1 Actinomycetota bacterium
TCTTCCACGGTCATGATGTGGCCGGCGCGGTTGCGGTTGATCAGGTCGATGACCGACGCCAGGGTCGTCGACTTGCCCGATCCGGTGGGTCCCGTGACGAGCACGAACCCCCGCGGCAGCTGGGCAAGGGTCGCCACCGACGAGGGCACCCCCAGGTCCTCCAGGGCCTTGATCTCGAAGGGGATGACGCGCATGACGGCCCCCAGGGCGTCCCGCTGGCGAAAGACGTTGACGCGGAACCGCGACCGGCCGGGGACGGTGTAGGAGAGGTCCAGCTCCAACTCGGTTTCGAAGACCTCTCGCTGGCGCTGGGTGAGGATCCCGTAGATCATCTTCTGCAGCTCCACCGGCTGCAGCACGTCGTACTCGTCGAGCCGGACGAGCTCGCCTCGGACTCGTATCGCCGGCGGCGCTCCTGCCGTCAGGTGCAGGTCGGAGCCACCCGCCTCGACAAGCTTCATCAGAACCTCGTCGAGGTCGACGGCGGACTCCTGCTCGTAGGCGAGGAGGGTCTTGGCCGAGGGCTTCGACTCCGGTGGAGGCGGCATCGACGGTGCCCTCGGTTCGGCTGCTGGCGCGGCCCGCTTTGTCCCACCGCGCTGAGGCGTGCGCAGGTCGTCGGCGAGGCGGTCGATGGCTCGCAGGAGGTCGGCGCGGCTGGTGAGGGCGAAGGTCACGCGCATCCCCGTGATCTCTTCGATGCGCTCGGCTGCATCGATGTCAGCCGGCCGGGCCACAGCGACGACCAATTCGTCGGCGCCGGCAAAGGCCACCGGCAGCGCCCCCAGCTCGCGGGCCACCTGTCCCGGGAGCAGGGCGGCGGCGGCGGGGTCGACGTCGCCCGGGCCAGTCGGGACGTAGGGGAGCCCGGCCTGCTTGGCCACGCCGGCCGCGACTTCCTGCTCGCTGGCCGCGCCGGCGCGCACGAGTGCCGTCGCCAGCGGCAGCCCCTGCTCCCGTCGAAGGCGGTCGGCCTCGGCCACGCGCCCCTCGTCGAGGAGGCCCTCGGCGCGCATGATGTCCAACAAGGTGCTCACGGGGCGCGCCTTTCTCGTGAACGGTCAGACGATGACACGGGCGACCTCCTCGAGCGTCGTCTCTCCAAGGCGCACCTTCTCCAGCGCGTCCTCGCGGAGCGTGCGCATCCCCTGGGCCCGGGCCAGATGGGTGATTTCGTTGGTGCTGGCCCGCTCCACGATCGCCCGGCCGATGTCCTCGGTGACGGGCATGACCTCCTGGAAGGCGATGCGCCCCCGGTACCCGCTCTGGGCGCAGTTCCGGCAGCCCACCGCCCGAAACAGCGTGGGTGGGCCGTGACCGTTTACGACCATGCCCGCGCTTTCCAGGTGCGAGGGATCGGGCTGGTAGGGCTCCCGACACTGCCGGCACAGCCGCCGCCCAAGGCGCTGGGCGAGGACGCAGGCGACGGCGCTGGCCACCAGGAAGCCGTCGATGCCCATCTCGGTGAGGCGGGTCACGGCTGAGGGCGCGTCGTTCGTGTGCAGCGTCGAGAGCACGAGGTGACCGGTCAGCGCCGCCTGCGTACCGATCTGGGCCGTCTCCAGGTCGCGCATCTCGCCCACCAGCACCACGTCGGGGTCCTGGCGGAGGATGGCCCGCAGTGCCTTGGGGAAGGTGAGACCGGCCCGGGGGTTGATCGGCACCTGGTTGATGCCGGGGATCTGGTACTCGACCGGGTCCTCGACGGTGACCGTGTTGATGGTCGGCTCGTTGATCTCGTTGAGGGTCGCGTACAGCGTGGTGGACTTGCCCGAACCGGTGGGACCGGTGACGAGGATCATGCCGTAGGGCTTCCGGAAGCTCGCCTCGTAACGCCGGTAGTTCTCCGGGAGCAGGCTCAGCTCGCTGAGGTTGAGCAGCGCCGAGTTCTTGTCGAGGATGCGCAGGACGAGCTTCTCGCCGTACACCGTGGGAAGGCTCGAGACCCGGAGGTCCACTTCCTTCCCGCCGGCGCGGAGGCTGACACGGCCGTCTTGGGGGACGCGGCGCTCGGCGATGTCGAGGCCGGCCATGATCTTCAGCCGCGACACGACCCCGGGCTGGATGCTGCGTCGCTGCCTCGTCACTTCGTGCATGACGCCGTCGACCCGGTAACGCACTCGGAAGTCGTGCTCCTGGGGCTCGAAGTGCAGGTCGCTGGCGCGGTCCTGGACGGCCTGGGCGATCAGGGCATTCACGAACTTCACCACCGGCGCGTCCTGGGCCGCCCCGGTGATCGCCGCCAGGTCCTCGTCCTCCTCCTCGGCGACGCCCTCGAAGGCGTCCTCCACGGCGTCGCCCATCCGCGCGTAGCGGTCGATGGCGGCGGTGATGTCCTGGGGGGTGGCGACCACGGGCTGGATCTCGAGGTCGGTGAGGTTGCGGGCGTCGTCGAGGGCGAGCACGTTCGACGGATCGCTCATGGCGATCACGAGGGCGCCGGCCTCGGAGAAGCCGATCGGCACCATCGTGTGCCGCCGCGCCAGCGCATCGGGGATGAGGCCGACGGCCGCCGGGTCCACGGAGTACTCGCTCAGATCGACAAAGTCGAGACCGAGGTGATCGGCCAGGACGCGATAGAGCTGCGGGGGGCTGAGCAGCCCGAGTCGCAGCAGCACCTCCGGCAGCGGCTCACCCGTGGACTCCTGCTCGTCCATGGCCCGGCCAAGGTCCGCGCCCGACACGTGCCCCTGGAGGAGCAGGAGGTCCGAGAGCCGCCGACCCATCGTCTTCGGCATCAGATTCAGACTACCCGAAACTTCTGATCGAAACGCTTGAAAGGAATAATCCGGACACAGGCGGGGTAGGACCGCCGGTGCCCAGATGAAAAACGAACAGGTAGCCCCCGGGTGGGGCCGACTTGCGGGGGAACGAGAATGATCGTGAATGCCGTCATCCGAGGTCGCAACGACGAGCGGGGGTTCACCCTCATCGAGTTGCTCGTCGTCGTGATCATCATCGGGATCCTCGCCGCCATCGCCATCCCCACCTTCCTGAACCAGCGGAAGAAGGGCTGGGAGAGCGCGGTGAAGTCCGACCTGCGCAACCACGCCATCGTGATGGAGACGCACTTGACGGACGCGGGCACGTACGTGGGGGCGCCGGCACCGACTGCCAAGTCGCCGGACGTCACCATCTCAGTGCCCATCGAGTCCGTTGAGAGCTACTGCCTCCAGGCCACCCACACCAAGCTCGGGACGGACCAGGTCTGGAGCTTGCGACCGGGCGGTGCCGGTGTGGTCAAAGCAGGCTGCACAAGCGGAACGACTACGCCATAGCCGTAAGAGATCGCCAGGCGCCGGCGCACCCGGGGGCACGATGAGGTGCCTTCTGGGTGCCGGCTGCCGGCATCCCCTTCGAGCACGGAACCGACGACTTCTGGAGTCCTTGCGTGGCCATCGGCCTTGACATCGGCAGCAGCGCCGTCCGTGCCGTTCAGCTCGGGCAGCGTCGTGGCGGCACGCTCGAACTGACTAACTACGGTGAGGCGGCGCTACCGCCTGAGGCGGTGGTCGACGGCGACGTCGTGCAGCCGGCCGTGGTTGCCGACGCCCTGCGGAAGCTGTGGGCCCAGGCCGGACTGCGGCAACGGACCGTGGCCGTCGGTTTGGCGAGCCAGCGGGTCACCGTCCGAGAGATCGACTTGCCCGACCTTCCTGACACCGAGCTGGCGGAAGCCGTACGCCTCCAGGCCCAGGACCAGCTGCCCATCCCGATCGGCGAGGCGCTGCTCGACCACGTCGTGGTAGAGCGCTACGACGTTGGCGACGAGCGGCGGAACGTCCGCGTGCTGCTGGTTGCCGCCGAGCGGGACATGGTCGACAGGCTCCTCGACGCCGTGACGGGGGCCAAGCTGCGGCCGGCTCTCGT
>JALZEC010000432.1 GCA_030862235.1 Actinomycetota bacterium
AAGCTGTCCGACCAGGTGGTCAAGGAGGTCCGGGCCCACTTCGGCGCCAAGGTGTGCCGGAACATCGTGCCCCGCACCGTGCGGCTCTCGGAGGCCCCGTCCTTCGGGCAGCCGATCAACGTCTTCGATCCCACCTCCCGGGGCGCCATCGCCTACCGGGAACTGGCCAAGGAGGTGAGCGGTGGTGAGGCGCGGCGGTCTGGGTAGGGGGCTCGACGCCCTGATTCCCCCCAGTGCCCGGGACGCCGAGGACTCGTCCTTCCGGGAACTGCCTGTCTCCTCGATCGTCCCCAACCGGCGCCAGCCTCGCTCCCGATTCGACGAGGAGGCGATGAGTGCGCTCACCGGGTCGGTGCGGGAGCTCGGGGTACTCCAACCGGTGCTCGTACGGGATGCGGGAGGTGGGAGCTACGAGCTCATCGCCGGGGAACGGCGGTGGCGAGCAGCCCGGCGGGCCGGTCTGGCCACGATCCCGGCCATCGTGCGGACGGTGGACGACACGGCCTCCCTCGAGCAGGCTCTGGTCGAGAACGTCCAGCGGGAGGACCTCAACCCGATGGACGAGGCCGCCGCCTACCAGCAGCTGATCGAGGACTTCAACCTCACCCACGACGAGCTCGCCTCTCGAGTGGGGAAGAGCCGGGCGGCCATCTCGAACGCCCTCCGCCTCTTCCAGCTCCCTCCGACGATCCAGCGCATGCTCGTCGACGGCCAGCTCACCGCCGGTCACGCCCGGGCCCTGCTGACCACCCCTGACCGAGCCTTCCAGGAGACGCTGGCCCGCAGGGCGGTGGCTGAGGGGTTGTCGGTCCGGGCCGTCGAGGAAGCTGCACGCCACCACGGCGAGCAGCCCGAGCCGCCCCGTCCTCCCAACGCCCCCGGGACGTCCGCCGGCGTCCAGCCCAACCGGCCGACCGGTCTGCGCCCCCCCGGCCTCCTCGAACTCGAGGAACTGCTCGGGTCCCATCTCGACACCCGGGTGAAGGTGGAGATGCGGGCGGGCAAGGGCAGGGTGGTCGTCGAGTTCGCCGACCTCGAGGACCTGGAGCGGATCTACCGGGCGATGACCGGACGCCGCGAGCCCGGGAGTTCTCACGCAGAGTAGCTGAGTCTCACGGAGAGAGACGAGGAAACCGTTTCCCGGCCCACCGTGTTCTTAGAGGCGGTGGATCTGCCCTCGACCTCCGTCCTGAGCAGCGATGTCGACGCCGCCTTCCCTGTTCTGGTCGCGGCGATGGCGCAGCCCGTGTACACGCTCGCCCTCCGCGTCTGCGGACGGGACGAGGCCGAGGACATCGCCCAGGAAGCGTTCGTGCGGGCTTACAAGGCCCTTCTTGACTATTCGCCTGATCGCCGTCAGAAGCTCGAAGTCCGACCCTGGGTGCTCACGATCGCGCTCAACGTGGCACGAAACCGGCTCCGGTCCGGCGGCCGGGAGGTTCTTGTTGATGCCACGGCCATGGACGCGACCAGCGCAGCAAACAATCACGCGGCCGCCTCGCCCGAGGTGGCGGCGGAAGGCGACGACCTCCGCTCTCGTCTGATCACCGCCCTGCGCCGCTTGCCGCCCTCCTCCCGGGAGGCGGTCGTCCTGCGTCACGTCGTGGGCTGCCCGGTGGCCGAGGTGGCGGAGATCCTGGGCCGTCCCCTGGGGACGGTCAAAACTCAGGTCTGGCGGGGCCTCGCTGCCCTCCGCCGGGACCTGGAGTCCGATCCCGTCAACTGGGGGGAACGATGACCGAGACCCGGGCGCCGGCGGCGCTCCTCGACGCCCTGGCCGGACTGGCCGAAGCTGCGCCGGCCACGCTGCTGCGCGACGTCGGCACTGCGCTCGGAGTGGGGGACCAGTACGTGGTTGTGGACGGGCCGACCGGTCCCGTCTGGGTCGCCTTCAGCGAGCGGGGGATCAATCTCCTGACGACCGCCGCCGACGAGCAGGACTTCCTCGAGCAGTACCTCTCACGCTGGGGTCCTCGGCCGCTGCGCCCGGCCGCGGTGCCGCCACCCCGCCTGGCCGCCGCCCTCCGCCCCCCCACGGCCGGCGAGGCGACCAGGCTCACGTATGACCTGGGCGCCCTGTCTCCCTTCCAGCAGGCCGTGCTCCGGAAGACGGCGGAGATCCCTCCCGGGGAGGTTCGCCCGTACGCCTGGGTGGCGAGGGAGATGGGCCAGCCCGGGGCGGTACGGGCCGTCGGGAGCGCGCTGGGACGGAACCCCGTCCCCATCCTCATTCCCTGCCATCGGGTCGTTCGCAGCGATGGGCGCATCGGGAACTACGCCCTGGGGACGCCAATGAAGACCCGGCTTCTCAGCGAGGAGGGGGTGGACGTGGCCGAGCTGGCTCGTCTGGCGGCGGAGGGCATTCGCTACGTTGGCAACGAGCCGTCCCGGTGTTACTGCCTCCCCACCTGCGAGATCGCTCGCCGCACCCCCGCCGTCGACCGCCGTCTGTTCCGCACCGCAGCGCAGGCCGTCAGTGCCGGGTTCACGCCCTGCCGGCGCTGCCGGCCCGTGGCTGAGGACGGCTGACCGCGCCGTCCTCCACAGACTGGGCTCAAGCTGTGGAGAAGTGCGGGCGGGCGGGCGCGCCCCTTGAGGCGCGGTTTACAGAAACTCGGCCAGGTCGGCCAGGAGCTGGTTCTTGCCCTTGGCCCCGACCATGCGCTTCTTCAGGACCCCGTCCTTGAACACGAGCAGCGTGGGAATGCTCATGACCTCGAAGCGGCGGGCGATGTCGGGGGCGTCGTCCACGTTCAGCTTGGCGACCCGCATCTTGCCCACGTGATCGGCGGCGATGGACTCGAGGATGGGCGCCACCATCCGGCAGGGACCGCACCACTCGGCCCAGAAGTCCACGACGACCGGGACGTCGGACGAAGCCACCTCCTCGTCGAACGTCATCGTCGTGAGCTCGGTGATGCCAGATGCCATAGCGGTTCTGCGCCTCCTCGGTGTGGGCCTGCTGCCCCAATCTTCCCTTGAAACACCACCCCTGGGGTCAGCATTCCGCCGTCTGGATCAGCCCCCCGGCGCCACGCCTGCTCGCCGTCCGGGTTTCCGCTACGGCGAAGCGGCTACCAGTCGTCGCTGTTGGGATCGACGTCGTCCTCGTCCTCGTGCTCCTCCAGCCAGCGTTCCGCGCCCATGGCCGCCATGCAACCGGAACCGGCGGCGGTCACTGCTTGGCGGTAAACGGTGTCCTGCACGTCGCCGCAGGCCCAGACCCCGACAACGCTGGTGCGGGTGTCTTTGTGGGTGAGGATGTACCCCCCGTCATCCATCTCCACCTGATCCTCGAAGATCTTGGTGTTCGGGATGTGCCCGATGGCCTCGAAGAAGCCGGTCACCTCGAGCTCTCGCTCCTCCTCGGTCTTCACGTTGCGGAGCTTGAGCCC
>JALZEC010000459.1 GCA_030862235.1 Actinomycetota bacterium
GGGCGTACTTCGCCAATCCCAACCGGGCTCTCCGAAGCCAATCGGCGGACGACATGCTCGGGTTCGGTGCCCCCTCAATGGTTGCGCTCACTCCCTACGCCCTCGTGATCGCTGCTGAGATCATCGAGGTCTTGACCAGAGAAGGGGCGGACGTGAGCGCACTTGTCGGTCCGGTCTCCGACGCGGCGGTGCCGGCCGTGCCCCCGTTGTCGCCGGAGCAGCTCGACCGGGTGCGTGAACTGTCGCTGCAGAAGGCGCGACAGCTCGACCTCGACGAGGACAAGGCCGCGCTCCTCGCCGAGGCGCTGACCGGATCGTTGGCCCCACAGCCCTCGTAGCCTCAGTCGCGCCTCAGAGCGTCTCGAGCGCTTCGTGTGGTCCTCGACAAGGGATGGTCCGGGCCGTAGGCCATCTCGAAGATGCGGAGCGCCCGCTCGAGCTGCGCCCGTGCCGCCCCCGCGTCTCCCAGGGTGCGCAGGACGATGGCCAGGTTCGTGAGGGTGATCCCCACCTCGGGGTGGTCGACGCCGTAGGCCGCCTCGAAGATGGCCAGCGCCCGCTGGTGGTGCGCCCTCGCCGTCTCGAGGTCGCCGAGCTCGCGTAACACGATGGCCAGGTTGCTGATGGTCACCGCCACCTCCGGGTCGTCAACGCCGCGCGTTGCCTCGAAGATGCGAAGGGCACGCTCGTGGTGGGCCTGAGCCGATTGCAGATCCCCGAGGTCCTGCAGGACGATTCCCAGGTTGGCAAGCGTGTGGGCCACCTCTGGATGGTCGGATCCGTACGCGACCTCGAAGATGCCGAGGGCCCGCTCGTGATGGGCACGGGCTCCTTCGAGGTCGCCGAGGGCCCGCAGGACGATTCCCAGGTTGCTGAGGGTCACCGCAACCTCGGGGTCGTCGCTCCCGTACGCCGCCTCGAAGAGGCGCAGCGCACGCTCCTGGCATGACCGCGCCGCATCGAGGTCGCCGAGGGCCCGGAGAACGATCCCCAGGTTGCTCAGAGTGATACCCACCTCCGGGTCGTCTGGCCCGTACGCCGACTCCTTCATCCGCAGGGCCTGGTCCAAAACGTCCCTGGCTTGGCGAATCTGGGCGCGAGACGAGAGGTAGATCCCGGCCTGGTTGAGGACGTCGGCCAGGTCCTTGCCCGCCGCCTCTGCATGCCGAGCCAGCACGACCACGTGGGGGAGGAGGCGCGCCGAACGCGGCCACGAACGGTGGTCGTCGGCCGGGTTGGGAAAGGCGGCAGCCAGCGCCGCCGCGGCGTCCTGCGCCCGCCGGGTGCGCTCCTCCGGGGTCAGGCGGTCGCGCACAACGGCGCTGACCAGACGATGGACGGCGATGGCATCGCCTTGGCGGCGAACCAGCGCGAGGCGGCGCAACGCGGCTAGGGCGTCCTCCACGGCGAGGCGGTCGTCGCCCGCCACCAGGTCGACGGGGATGTCGTCGGGACCGAGAAAGGCGCACGTGCCGAGCACGTCGGCGACCGCAGGAGTTTCGCTCGACACCCGGTCGTAGGCGAGGCCGAATGTGGAGGCGACCGTTTGGCGGTAGAAAGCGGGCGTCCCACGCCCCAGCAGATCCCGCCGTCGAGCGGCCAAGAGCCTCCGGTACTCGCCGAGGCTCATCCCGGTCTCCTCGACGTAGGCCGCGGCCTGCTCGAGGGCCAGAGGCAGGTGAGCGAGCTCCTCGGCGACAGCGGAGGCGGTCTCACGGTCCGCGCTCGACGTCCGCCGAAGCAGGAAGGTGACGGACTCCTCGGGCGAGAGCACGTCCACGTCGAGGACCTCGGCCCGGGACCGCCAAGCCGGATTGCGCGAGGTGATGACCACGTGCCCGCGCCCGGCCGAGGGCAGGTACGGGTTCAGCGCCTCCGGGTTCTCGGCGTTGTCGAACACCAGCAGCCAGCGGTCGCGGCGTTGCAGCTCGCCGTGGAGGAGCGCCACGACAGCGGCGGGGTCGTCCGTGGGGAGGCCGAGACCTTCGGCCAGGGGCGTCAGGTAGCCCGGAACGGCGGCCAGGACCTCGGCCGGCACCCACCACACGAGGTCGTAGTCGCTCGCTCGGCGCCAGGCGTGTTCGAGCGCCAGCTGCGTCTTGCCCACACCGCCGAGACCCGAGACGGCCACCGTCGCCACGCCCGACCTCGTCGCTTTGAGGACGTCGCGCAGCTGGTCGAGCTGTGGGTCGCGCCCGGCGAAGTTCGGGTTGCGGGCTGGGACGTTCCAGATGCCGGGAAGCGCCCCCGGAAAGGACTGAGCCGCCGGTCCCGGGGTGCGCGCCCCCGGGAACGCAGGCAGGGTCGGCGGCTTGGAACGCCCCTGACGAACGGCGGCGAGCAGACGGCGCTTGGCCTCCTCCGGGTCGCCGCCCACGAGATCGACGTAGACCACGCCGTGGAGCAGCCCGTCGGGCTGACATTCCCCCACTCGGACGGGCAGCAAGCGACCTTGCCGGCCGGTGGGGTCCGTGGCGAAGGCGGCCGCCCATTCCGAGGCCGCGAAGGCGGACGCCAGGTACGCCTCCGAGAGAAGGGCGAGCACCCGGTCGCTTCGACGGAGGGCGTCGTGCATGTCGACGGCGAAGTTCGACCCGGGCCTGAAGTCCCACGCCTGCAGGACGGTCGTGAAGCC
>JALZEC010000022.1 GCA_030862235.1 Actinomycetota bacterium
CGACCGAGCCGTCCCTCGCCAAGTGGAACCGGGCAGGAAGCGGAGCCACGGTCCGCCCGCGGGCCCGAGCGATGAGATTGGCGGGGACCGACGCCGAAGTCAGGGCGAGCCGGAGCTCGTACCAGCGCATCCACCGGACGAGCTCGGCGCCCTCCAGCAGGCCGCGGCGCGCGAGCCGCGTTCCCAGCTCCCACGCCGCCCGGGCCGACAGCTCGTGCATCCACCGCACCCGCAGCCGCAGGGCCTCCCGAAGCACGGCGGCCTCGTCCACCTCCTCCTCGGCCTCGAGCGGCGGGAGCGCGCCGCCGACCGCGGGCAGCTTCGGTCGGTCGGCGATGCGAGGAGGCACGAGGGCGAGCACGGTCGGATACCGGGCCACCAGTTCCTCGTCCTCCAGCCCGGCGGCCCGTCCTCGGGCCAGCAGGCGCAGCGCGACCGACGCCGCGGTGGTCGACGTCGTCCCGCCGCCCACGAGCCATCCCATCAGGATCTCGTGACCGTGCAGCGCGACCAGCCGGTCGCGCGCCCCGGTCAGGACGCCGAGGAGGACCTCGTCGTCCAGCTCCTCCAGCGGTCGCAGCCCGGCCAGCTCACTGTCGGCCTTGTCGACGAGGTCGCGGGCGAGGGCGGGGAGGGCGGCTCGCAGGCGGCCCACCCGCCACGCCGCGACCAGCCGGCGGGTCGGAGGTCCGGGGTTGAGGCGAGCCAGCCCGTGCCGGCTGGCCGTCGTCGCGTCGAACAGGTCCAGGTCCACCGCCACCCGTCCGCCGACCGAGGTCACAACCGGCGACCGCCGGAGAGTCCGGTGGGACGAGGTTCCCGCCAGCTCGAGGGCGTGGAGCACGGCCGACTTCAACGGCTCGACCCAGAGATCCTGCTCCAAGGGAGAGAGGGGATCGGGGAAGGTCTCGGCCACCGGCCCCGGGCCGAGCAGCGGGCCCTTCCCCGTCTGGGCGACGGCGGTGACGGGCCGGCTCTGCAGGAGCCACAGATGGCCGTCGTGATCGATGGCCCACTCCACATCCTGGGGGCTGCCGAACAGGGCGTTCACCTTGCGGGACAGGTGCGCCAGCTGGCGCAGCTCGCCCCGGGTGAGCGGGCTGGTCCCGGCGAGGAGCCGGCCGTGGCGGTTGAGTGTCGCCGTGTCGCCGTCGTCCTCCCCCTGGACGAGCCCGACCGGTCCCTTCTCGCTGGCCGCCACCACCAGGCGGTCGCGGCGGCCGGAGACGGGGTCGACGCCGAAGAGCACGCCGCCCACCCTCGGTTGGACCAAGGGCTGCACGAGGACCGCCAGCGGTGCCCGCTCGTCGGCGAGGGCGACAACCTTGCCCGAGGCGCCCGAGGCCAGCACGGCATCGACCGCCTCGTGGAAGTCCTCCATGGTGCGCACGTCGACCACCGAAGTGAACAAGCCGGCCATGGACTGCTCCCGCCCGTCCTCCACTGTCGACGAGGATCGGACCACAAGCCGCCTCGTGCCGCCATAGGACACGCGTGTCCAGGCGGCCAGTGCGGCGAGCCCCCGAGTGGTGGTGGTGAGCCCGGTGGTCAGGACCGCTCCCTCGAGTACGGGCAGCCCCGCCCTACGGGCGGTGGCCAGTGCCGCCGCTTTGGCCCCTACCAGCTGCGCGTCGAGCGCACCCGGATCGTCCAGTGAGACAACAGGAAGACGATCCACTTCTTCCGGCACTGCCCCCATAGCACTACCCCTCACCCCGTGCTGGTCCCCACAACATCAGCGAACCACGCACCATTCCTCTGCGTACTCTTTTTTTGTGCCTCACTCAGGAAACCCGGAGGAACCGGACGAACTGCCTCCCGATCTCGACGTCACCGCCGTCTCCGGGCGCTACACCTTTCCCGATGTTCGGCGCCGACGGATCGCCGGATGGATCTATGTCGCCGGGTCCGTCCTCTGCCTGGCGGGATGGGCAGCGGCCGGAGAGTCCCCGCTCGTCAACCCTGGCCTGCTGGGCGTGAGCCTCGCCCTCCTGCTCATCGGCGCGTACCACCTAGCGACCGCGTTCCCCCTGGCCGTGCGGGAGGTGGAGGCGCTCGTGGCCGCGGCACGAGAGGTCGGCTTCCCTGTCGGGCACGCCTCCGCTCAGCTCGGTTGGCGCGGTCTGCTCAGCCGCCCCACTTGGAGGATCCTGCTCTACTCCGGGGAAGAGCCACCGGCCCAGCGGGGCCTTGTGCTGGTCGACGCCGTCGACGGGAGCGTCGTCTCCCACTTCGTCGAGGCCAACCCGGAGGACTGGTCGGCCTACGACCGGTGAAGCGTTCGTCAGGGAAGCAGGGCCGTCCGCCCGACGGCCCTACCAGCGCTCGCGCGTCTCCCGTCCCCGGACCTTGGTGAGGACGTTCTGGACGTCCCGGAGGTGGTGGGCCCCTTCGTGGACGGCGTTGCGGACGACGTCGATCGCCTCCCGCTGGCCGTAGTCGAACGTCCCGATGCGGTTCCACCCCGCCGGGTCGTAGAACTCTATGGCGGACGACAGGTCGGCGCACGCGCTCTCCATCTCGCCGAGGGCCCGCAGCAGGGGCCACTCGTTGTAGCGCTGCTCGGCCGCCTGCTCGTCCGAATCGAAGAAGTACAGGTCGGGATTGTTCTCGTTCTCGATCTGGCGGATCGTGGGTGCCATCAGATCGAGTACCTGGGCCACATGGGCGGTGTACTCGAGGGCTGACCACACGTCGGGCGCCGGCTTCCGCCTTATGACGTCGTCGACGTCCTCATCCGGGTCGAAGTGGGTGAGCAGAGCGCGGTAGCGGCGGGGGAAGGTGCGGACCGCCAGCACCGCGTCCCGTGGCGAGATCAAGTCGTAGTCCAGCCCGCACTCCGGGCACTTCCAGTGGATGGTCATGGTGCGGCGTCGCCCGCCTTCCACTGCTCTCGCACGGTCCGCAGCCCCCGACCGATGTCCAGCAGGTGGTGGTTCCCCTCGTGCACCGCCCGCCGGGCCGAGAACAGCACGGTGCGGGGCTGGCCCCGACGCAGGTGCACCCGGTTCCACGCATCCTCGGGTAGTCCCTCCAGTGTGGCTGCCAGCTTCTCGGCGTTGGCCGCCAGCTCGGCTACCACAGTGGCTGGGTCCTGCTCGTTATAGCGGCCGGCCTCGGCCGCCTCGTCCGGGTCGGGTCCGGAGTACGACGGCTGGTCCTCGGTCAGCGACCGCCGCACCCGCTCGTCGTACCAGGCGAACACGTCCCGCACGTGGGCGGCGTACTCGAGGGCCGACCACACCCCCGGCGCTGGCCGCTGCCGCAGCAGGGCGTCGCCGTCCTCACCCGGGAGGAAGCGGGTCAGGGGAGCTCGGTACCGCTTGCCGAACTTGCGCAGCGCGGCCACCACGTCCGCCGGGCTGAGCGCGTTGTCCGAGAACCCGCACTCGTCGCAGTTGTTGGTCTCGGGGGGCGGCGTCGGCGGCGGGGTCGGCGGCGGGGTGGTCACGGCTACCCGGTCACTCGCTCTTCTTCGCCACCTTGTCCACGAGGTGCGGCGGCAGGAGGTCGTAGTGGCTGTGCCGCACGGAGAACCGTCCCCGTCCGCCCGTCAGCGAACGGAGGTCGATCGAGTACCGGAGGATCTCGGAGGTCGGCACCAGGGCGGTGATCAGCTGCTCGCCCCGGCCCACGGCCTCTGTCCCCTGCACCCGTCCGCGCCGGGAGTTGAGATCTCCCATCACGTCCCCCTGGAACTGTGACGGGACCGTCACCTCCAGGACCGAGATGGGCTCGAGCATCACCGGTCCGGCCTTGCTCATCGCCTCCCGGAACCCGAGTGCCCCGGCGAGTTTGAAGCTGAGCTCGGAGGAGTCGACGGGGTGGAACTTGCCGTCGAACAGCGTCACCCGCACGTCCACGACCGGGTACCCGAACACCCCGCCCGTCTGCATGGCCTCGACCACGCCCTTCTCGACCGCGGGAATGAACTGGCGGGGGATGGCGCCGCCCACGATCTGGTCGACGAACTCGAACCCGCCGCCGCGCTCCAAGGGTTGGACTCGCACGAAGGCCACACCGAACTGACCGTGGCCGCCGGTCTGCTTCTTGTGCTTGCCTTCCGCCTCGGCCGTCCCGGTGATCGTCTCCCGGTAGGGGACCCGGACCTCCTCCTGCTCGACCTCGACCCCGAACTTGCGCTGGAGCTTGTCGATCACCAGCGACAGGTGGGTCTCGCCCATGCCCGACAGGAGGGTCTGATGCGTCTCGTCGTCCCGCCGTACCTGGAGGGCGAGGTCCTCTTCCTGAAGGCGGTGGAGGCCGGTCATGAGCTTGTCCTCGTCGCCTTTGGACTTCGGGCGGATGGCGACGGCCAGGACGGGCGTCGGTGGCGCGATGGGCGGTACGACCACCGGCGTGCCCTTGGGCGCCAGGGTGTCGCCGGTGGACGTGTTGGACAGCTTGGCCACCGCTCCGAGGTCGCCGGCGGGCAGCTCGGGCACGGGATCCTGCTCCTTGCCCCGCATGGTGAAGAGCCCGTGCAGGCGCTCGTCGGTGTGCGTGCGGGGGTTGGTCAGCTGGGCGTCCGGACGGATCGTCCCGGACAGCACGCGGAAGAACGAGACCTTGCCCACGTAGGGGTCGGCGAGCGTGCGGTAGACGAGGGCCAGCGGCTGGCCGGACGGATCCGGTCGCACCTCCGTCGTGCCCCCACCCGCTTGCACCTCGACGGGCGGCCGGTCGAGGGGCGACGGGCCCAGCTCGCAGATCAGCGACGCCAACCGGTCGATCCCGATCACCTTGGTGGCGGCGCCGCACGCAACCGGGAAGACCGACCCCTCGCACACGCCCTTGGACAGCGTCTCCCGGAGCTCCTTGGCGTCGAGGGCCTCGCCTTCGAGGTACCGCTCCATCAGATCGTCGTCGGCGACGACGATCCCCTCGATCAGGTTGTCCCGCACCTCGTGCTCGCGGTCAGCCAGCTCGGGGGGGATGGGGGCCTGGGTGCCCTTGCCGCCAGAGGTGTAGACGTAGGCGGTGTCGCTGAGCAGGTCGGCGACGCCTTTGAACGAGCTCTCCTCGCCGATCGGCAGCTCCAGGGGCGCCACCCCGCTCCCGTACCGCTCCCGCAGCTGCTCCAGGGTGCGGTCGAAGCTGGCCCGCTCTCGGTCGAGCTTGTTGACGAAGAACATGCGGGGCAGGTCGAGGTCTTCGGCGATGCCCCAGGCGATGTCCGTGCCCACCTCGGGTCCCTCCACCGCGCTCACGACCAGGACGGCCAGGTCGGCCACCCGCAGGGCGGCGTGGACGTCGGGGACGAAGTCGGCGTAGCCGGGGGCGTCGAGCAGGTTGATCTTGAACTCATCGTGCTCGAAGGGGGCCAGCGCGAGGGACAGCGAGATCCCCCGGCGGATCTCCTCGGGGTCGAAGTCGGTGGTGGTGTTGCCGTCCTCGACACGACCCTGCCGGCTGATGGCGCCGGAGCAGAACAGCAGGGCCTCGGCCAGGCTGGTCTTCCCGGCGCCTCCGTGGCCCACGAGGGCGACGTTGCGGACCTTGGCCGGAGGGAAGCTCTTCACGGTGCCTCGCTACTTGTCGGGAGCCAGGGAGACTGAAGCGTAGTGGCCCCTCCTGGTAAGTTGGAGGGCTAGCAGGAAACGGCGACAGCGGGTCGAAGATGCCGGCCATGGCTGTCCGGACCCGGGCCGAAGTGAGGGAGCTTCCCGTGTTCGACAAACGATGCCGCACCGGCATAGACAAGAGCCTGCGGCCCGTCGGTTCCGGCCTCGGTCGGGTCGGGATCACCGCCAACCAGCTCACGGCAACCGGCATCCTCCTGTCCGGCTTGGCCGCCCTGGCCATCGGTCGAGGCTGGCTGTTCGTGGGCTGGCTGTTCCTGGCCGCCTCGGCCATCCCCGATCTGCTCGACGGTGCGGTGGCCAAGGCCTCGGGCACCTCGTCGCCCCGGGGCGCGTTCTTCGACTCCGTGGCCGACCGGGTGTCGGACACACTGGTGCTCGGTGGCGTGGCCTGGTATCTGGCCTCGGTCGAGGGCGGGCACATAGCCGTGCTGCCTCTCGCCGTGCTGGCCGCCTCCAACCTCATCTCCTACGAACGGGCCCGGGCCGAGTCGCTGGGCTTCTCGGCCAGAGGCGGGCTCATGGAACGGGCCGAGCGGATGATGCTCGTGGGCCTGGGGCTGCTGTTCAGCCGGTTCCTCGTTCCCATCCTCTGGGTGATGCTGGCTCTGTGCCTGTTCACCGCTGCCCAGCGCTTTGTCATGGTGTGGCGGCAGGGGTCCACGCCCCGCCGCGCCACTGGCGACCGGCTCCCCCTCCGGGACCGGTGGCGGGGGTGGCGTCCGGGCGAGGGGTTCGAGCCCCGCCGCCGGGAGGTACGCGCCCGCTGGCGTGAGCGCACCCGCCCGCCGCGCCGCGGCTGATCCCTCCCCAGTGGCGCGCCGGCGCCACCTACCTCGCCTACCGAACTGCCGCCGCGGCCGCCGAACGCGTCCCGGAGGCGGCTGCGCTCCGAATGGTGGACTGGCTGAGCGGCGTCGTCGTTCCCGTTCTCGGGCGGCGCGGGGCGATGGTCGCTCGCCACGTCCGGCGCGTCCGCGGGAGGCCACTCACCCGAGCGGAGGAACGCCGTGCCGTGCGTCAGTCGGTTTCCTCCTACGCCCGGTACTGGGTGGAGTCCCTGCGTCTGTCGGCCATGGACCCGGCCGAGGTCGACCGCCGGTTCAGCATCGACGGGCTGAACCACATCCGCGCCGCCCGCACGGCGGGGACGGGAGCGGTGCTCGCCCTACCCCATGTCGGCGGATGGGAGGTGGGTGGCTCGTGGCTCGTCCGACAAGGGTTCCCCCTGACGGTCGTGGTCGAGCCGCTCCAGCCGCCACAGCTCTTCGAGTGGTTCGCCGGGCTCCGGGCGTCGTTCGGCTTCACCGTGATCCCGCTCGGGCCGGGCGCCGGGACCGAGGTGCTGCGGGCTCTGCGGGCCAACCAGGTGGTCGCCCTTCTGTCCGACCGGGACCTCGGCGGACGGGGGGTCGAGGTCGAGTTCTTCGGCGAGCGCACCACCCTTCCCGGTGGTCCCGCCACCCTCGCCCTCCGGGCGGGGGCTCCGGTGCTGCCCACCGCCGTGTACTTCGCCGGCCGCGGCCACCATGCCGTCGTGCGGCCGCCCATCCCCCTCGAACGAACGGCCAGCCTGCGTGCCGACGTCGCCCGTCTCACCCAGTCCATCGCCTACGAGATGGAGGACCTGATCCGGGCCGCCCCGGAGCAGTGGCACCTCTTCCAGCCCAACTGGCCGAGCGATCGGCAGTAGCGGCGGCGCAGAGCGGGAGGCAACGGAACCGCGGTACCGTGACACAGCCACGGGGGTGGCCCATGCCATCGTCGCTCAAGATCTACGACTTCGAGCAGGTCGACGAGCTGCTGCGCGGCTGGCAGGTGCACGCCGCCCGTCAGCGCCTCATCCACGAGGACGCCGCCCGACGGTTGCAGGCTCGCCACTACTGGATGGGGGTCCCTGCCGCCGCGCTCGCGGCGGTCGCCGGTTCGGCCTCCGTCGCTGCCTGGCAGACCGACACCGCCAACGACGCTCTTGCCGTCACCGGTGCGGCCGTAGGCGCGGTGGCGACCATCTTGGTAAGCGTGGTGACCTTTCTCGACCTAGGGGCCCGCGCCGAGCGTCACCGGCAGGCATCAGCCTCGTACAAGCGGATGATCCGCCGCCTGGAGCGCCTGCCACCCGTGACGAAGAGGCTTGAGGAGTTGGCCGAGGGAGACCCTATGTATGACGCGATCCAGCGACTCGAGGTCGAGCTGGGCGAGACCGATGCCGCCTCCCCCGTACCACCGCGCCGCATCGCGCAGCGGGTGGAGGAGCGCCGCCCGCCGGAGTTGCTGAAAGGGATCGCGTTCGTCGGCGGCGGTTCGGCGCCGAAGAGCAGGGCGACGACGAACGGCACGTCGGCCGAGGCGAGCACCTCGTAGGCCACGCTCGAGGTCATATCCGTAAGACCGTCGACACGAGCACGTGCTGGTTTAAGGGACAGGCCTCGTACGCCGGCTCCCCACGCCGGAAGGGGGGCCAGACTGGTGGTATGAATCGAACGATCGTCGGATTCCGCCAAGACGACGACAGCACGTGGATCGCGGACCTTGAATGCGGTCACAGCCAACACATCCGCCACCAGCCGCCGTTCAAGCTGGCGGCGTGGGTCCTCGAGGACGAGGGTAGGAGCTCACGGATCGGGCAGCCGCTGGAGTGCCGCCTCTGTGATCAGCAGAGCGGATCCTGAGCAGCCACCGGAGAAGACGCACCTGGTGCAGCCGCACCGCGATCACCGTGGCGGATCGGCTTACGGACCCACCCCCGCCGGCAGGTCCCGCTCTCCTTAGGCCCTTCGGTAGTGGCTCAGTTTGACTCAGGCGGCGCGTAGGTCCCTTCGGCGCACTGATGCACCACCACGCCGCCCGAGTGGATCGAGTAGCGGCCCGAGGGTTCCTGTCCGATCGTTGATGGTCCAGGCTGGATCGGGACCTTCTCTCCGCACCCGGGGCACTCGATCGCTTCGCGCCACTGGGTCACGGCGGTAGCCTAACCACGGTCCCGTCAAACTGAGCCACGACCGCCCTTCCGTAGGTTCCCCTTCAGGACTACCCTTCGGTTGACCGAAGGCGCCGTGCGGGCGCCGAGCCGAGACTGGTGCGGGGGGCACGGACTTGGCGCCCCAAGATGACGAGTTCCTGACGCTGGCTGAAGCCGCGGCCCTCCTGGGGATGTCGCCGCTGGTGATCGAGCGGTGGGCACGAGAGGGAAGGCTTCCGTCCGCGGTCACCGCTGAGGGCTCGCGCCTCTTCCGTCGGGAGGACCTGCTCGACCGGTGGGTCAGGATCCAGCACGAAGACATCGAGCACGAAGACTAGGGAGAGGCTGACGAGCCCCCCAAGCCCTTCTCACTTGCCTCGCTTTTGCCGAAACGAATGGATAGCGTTGGACGTTCGTTGAGATGCATGATGCAAACAACGGCAGTTCGGCCCGGACAGGAAGCGGCCAGATTCGAGCGACAACGGATGCTGGGGTGATCCGCGTCGGTTGACCACTGTCCGCGGCTGCCTCCTACGCAGGCCGAACCGGACCGGGAGAGGCGGGTTCAGGACGCAGCATGGAGTGGGTCGTGGTCTTGGAGGCGGACCGTGGAGCCGACGTCGGAGACGTCAGCGTTTCCGATCTTGCTCGACTGGTGGACTTCCTGACCGAATGGCGACCCGTGGGTCTCTACGGCAGCGAGCGGTACATGCTCCAGCTGGTCGTCGAAGCCGATAGTCCTGCCGACGCCCTGCATCGCGCCATCGCCCACTGGGATGCCGGGATCCGCGAGCTGGGCCTTCCGAGCTGGACGCTCGTGAGGAGCGAGACCCTGACCCCTGACGAGTTCGAACTCGAGCGTCGCCTTGTTGGAGGCGACGGCGAGGAGGTTCCCGGGGACACGACATGAGTGTTGCCGAGCCCCGCGCTCCAAGAGCGGTAGGCAGGAAACCCGAGGGCCGGGAGGTGCGGCGTCCAGCTTGGGTCCGGGTCGCAGTCCCCGATCGCGTTCTCGGGAACTGCGGTCTTAGCCGGGCGTGACGCGGCCGCCCTCGGGGCGGCCGAGGGCGGCCGGTGCCGCCGCCCGCCGGTGGGTCTCCAGCACGTCGTGCTGGGCTTCGGCCCGCCTTACGAGGGCGGGAAGGTCGAGCTCGGCCACCGCCGGTTCTTGGGCAGCAACCTCCTGCAGGGCCTGCCACAGGTTCCGCTTGCCGTCGACGCCCATCGCCAGGGCTTCGAGGGACATGAGGAATGCCAACTCGTCGCTGCCTGCGGACACTCGGTTGAGCCGGAGCCGGCTCATCTTCTCGGCCATCCAGCCAACAGCCTGCTTCACCGTCTGCTGCCCGAACTCGAGCCGCTCGATCAGCTCCTCCAGCACGGCCCGGTCGGCCTCGATGTCCCTCGCCAGCTGCTCCATCACCCGGCCCAGCGTCGAGCCGGCGGTGTCCTCGGCGATCTCCCGGGCCAGGTCGACCCCAGCGGTCGCTCCGGCGAGGTGGTCGTTGAGGTAGATGCTCAGCAGGTCCTCGGACATGGCGAGCCAGATGTACCCCCCGGAGGCCGGGACCTACCAGCCCGCCCCTCCCGCGCCGCTCGGCGAGAATGGCGCCGCCCGGCACCCTCCCGGTTGTCGTGCTGCCCTGGCCTGACGAAGGAGGAGTGTCCGGGTGACAGACGAGAACGTCCACCGCCGGCGCTGGAGCATCTTGGTGGTGCTCAACCTGAGCGTGTTCCTTGTGGTGGTCGACAACACCATCGTGAACGTGGCGCTGCCGACCCTCTCGAGCGAGCTCAGTGCCTCGACCAGCGACCTGCAGTGGATCGTGGACGCCTACAGCCTGGTCTTCGCCGGACTGCTCCTCGCCTTCGGGAGCCTCGGCGATCGCTTCGGGCGCAAGGGCGCGCTCCAGCTGGGCCTCGCCCTCTTCGCCGGCTTCTCGGTCGTCGCCGCACTGGTGGACACCGCCGGTCAGCTCATCGCCGCCCGGGCGGCGATGGGGCTTGGTGCCGCGTTCGTGTTCCCGGCCACGCTGGCCATCCTCACCAATGTCTTTCGAGACCCCTCGGAACGGGCCAAGGCGATCGGGATCTGGGCCGGCACCGCCGGACTCGCCGTGGCCCTCGGACCGGTATCAGGCGGGTGGCTGCTCGAGCATTACTGGTGGGGCTCGGTCTTCTTCGTGAACCTGCCCATCGCCGCCGTCGCCATCGGCGTGGGGGCGAGGCTGCTCCCCCGGTCGAAGGATCCCTCGGCCGGCAAGCTGGACCCCGTCGGGCTGCTCACGTCGGTGGCCGCGGTGGCCGTGCTCGTCTTCACCGTGATCGAGGCGCCGCGGTACGGGTGGACGGCGACGCGCACGACCGGGGGCTTCGCCCTGGCCGCCGTACTCCTCGCCGTGTTCGTCCTGTGGGAGCGCCGGCGCAGCGATCCCATGCTCGACGTGGCCGTCTTCAGGAACCCCCGGTTCACGGCGGCGAGCGTCTCGGTGGCCGTGGCGTTCTTCGCCCTGTTCGGCTTCGTCTTCCTCATCACCCAGTACTTCCAGCTCGTCCGGGGGTACTCGACGCTCACCGCCGGCATCCACACGCTGCCGTTCGCCCTGGGGGCGGGCGTGGCGTCACCGGTCGGGGCCCAGCTGGCCTTGCGCTGGGGGACCAAGCTCGTGGTCACCGCCGGCTTGGTCCTGATGGCGCTGGGCTTCTTCTGGGCGGCGATTCTCGAGGCGGACAGCGCCTACTGGGGTCCCGTCGTCGGCTCCATGCTGCTGATCGCCGTCGGCCTCGGGCTCGCCACCGCGCCCGCGACCGAGGCGATCATGGGCGCGCTGCCCCGGGAGAAGGCGGGGGTCGGCTCGGCGGTGAACGACACGA
>JALZEC010000028.1 GCA_030862235.1 Actinomycetota bacterium
CACCAGCTCCTCCACCCGCACGGCGGGGACCGGGACCTCGGTGGCGTTCGCCTCCACGACCAGCTGGTGGCGCTCGGCGGGGGTGAGGACCTCGAGGTCGCCCACCGCTCGGTCGGGATCGGCCACCTCCTGCTCGAGCAGGTGGTGCAGGTGACCCAGCAGGCGGCGGGCGGTGGCGGGGTCGAAGAGGTCGGCACGGTACTCGAGCCGGAGCGCCAGCCCGTCGCTGTGCTCGACGGCGGAGAGGGTGAGATCGAACTTGGCCGTCTGGTGGTCGAGCTCGACGGACTCGATCGCCAGCCCTGGAAAGCTGACCCCGTCGAGCGGGTCGGGTTGAAGATAGAAGAGAACTTGAAACAGGGGCGCGCGGCTCAGATCGCGGGTAGGGCGCAGCTCTCGCATCAGGTTCTCGAGCGCGGTATCGCGGTGGTTGTGGGCGTTGAGCACGACGTCTCCCACCTGGGCGAGGACCTCGCGGAACGTGGGCGCGCCTGCGAGGTTGACCCGGATCGGCAGCGTGCTGACGAGGAGTCCCACCACCGATTCCAGCTCTCTCCGGTCTCGGAGTGAGATCGGCGTCCCGACGACGACATCGTTCTGGCCGGACCAACGGGCGAGCGCAACGGAGAAGAGCGCCAGGAGGGTCACGAACGGCGTTGTTCCTGCGCTGGCGGCGAGGCGGCGTAGGGCGACCGCCGTCGCCGGGTCGACATCGCTTGCGACGGTCGCGCCTCGCCAGCCCACGAACGGCGACCGCTGCCGGTCGGTGGGCAGCGCAAGATCCGGAAGGCCTTGGAGCTGGCGGGTCCAGTAGGCCAAGTGTGCGCGCCGGTCCGGGCGGTCGCTCCGCCCCGCCTCCCACACGGCGAAGTCGCCGTACTGCAGCGGCGGCGCTGCCAGCGGGGCCGAGACACCGCCCACGCTCCCGGCGTACCGCTGGGCGAGCTCGCTCAGGATGACCCGAACCGACGCGTCGTCGCAGATGGCATGGTGGAACACCAAGACCAGCAGATGGTCATCCTCGCTGACACGCACGAGCACGGCCCGCCACAGGGGCCCGGCGGCCAGATCGAAGGGGAGGCGGGCGTAGCTTTCAGCGGTCGCGATGGCACGCGCCACGCGACGCAGCGCGTCCCCGCCCTGCGGACGGGCGACCGTCACGGAGACAGCGTGATGCTGGTCCACGAGCTGGACGGGGACGCCTTCGACCACTGTGAGTCGCGTGCGGAGCGCTTCGTGCCGGTCGTTGATCTCGGCGAGGGCGGCCCGCAGGACCAGTACGTCGAGAGGTCCTCTCAGCCGGACTGCCAACGAGACGTTGTAGACAGGGGTCCCTTCCTCGAGCTGATCGAGGAACCACAGTCCTCGTTGGGCGGAAGACATCGGCGTGTGCCGGCCGGGAGCACGACGGGGAATCTGGTCAGGCGCCGTTGGCGCGTTCCCTCGCAGCCACTGTTGGCGGAGCTGCTGCCGCGCCGATGAGCCCGCCTCCGCCTGCACCGCGTCTCCTCCCGTCGCGCGAGAACTCACCAGTATTAGGCGGGGTGCTCACGGTCGCAAGGGTCGGGGGAATCATCAAGTCGTGGCAGGAGACGCGGGAGCGACCGCCTCGCCGTCGCCACCGCACCCGCAGCGTTCCGAGGCCTCGCGCTGTGCGTCCTTCTGTGGGCGTTGCAGCACCGGGTGGTCGCGGAGGCGGTCGCACGCTGCCTCGAGCCACGTCCTCCAGTTCCCGGCGCGCCAGAGGGCGAGGATCCCGTCGGCGCTCACAGTGGCGATCATCGCGCCATCGGGGCTGAAGGCGACCGAGGCCACCGTGGAGCCCGAGGTTCTCATCGCCGGCCCAATCTGATTGCCCCGGCGGTTCCACAGCCGCACTGTTCCGTCGGCGCCAGCGGTGGCGAGCGTCTCGCCGTCCGGAGAGAAAGCGACGGAGAACACCGATCCCCGATGTCCTTCCAGGTCCAACAGCACGCCGTCCGGGAGCCACAGGCGGACGGCACCGTCGAGGCCGCTGACGGCAATGGCCCCATCGGCCGCGACCGCCACCCCGTGCAGGCGAGGCACTTCAGAGGCGATCGTATGGACGAGGGTCCCCTCGCCGTCGAACAGCTGGACGACGCCATCGGTTCGCGCCGTGGCGAGTGTTGCTCCGCCGACGGCGAACGCGAGTGATGCGACTTCAGCGTTTCCGGTCTCAATGGTACGGACGAGCTCGCCCGTGTCGTCCCAGAAACGGAGGGTGCGATCAGCGCCGGTAGTGGCGATCGTCCGACCGTCGGGAGAGAACGCCGCCGAGGACAACTCCCGCCGGTGCGCCTTCCTGACCACTGAGGCGCGGCCTTCCCGATCCCAGAGCACAAGAACGCCGTCCGCGTCACCGGTGGCGACGGTGTCGCCGTGCGGGCTGGCCGCAACTGTCCGAATGAAGTTCTCATGCACGGGCGCAGGAGCCGCCAGCAGCTTCCCCTGACGGTTCCAGAGGCGGAGCGTGGCGTCCGCGCCACCGGTCGCGATCACTTCGCCACCGTGCAGAAAGGCGACGCCATTGGCG
>JALZEC010000040.1 GCA_030862235.1 Actinomycetota bacterium
GGTCCAGGTCGCCCCGGTGGTCCGGGTGCCGGTGCCGGTCGTCCGGGCGGGCCGCCCCGCCAGGGAGCTGGCGCTGGAGGCCCCGGCCGCCCCGGTGGCCCGCCTCGTCCCGGTGGAGGTCCAGGCCGTCCCGGTGGTCCCGGCGGTGGTGGGCGCCCGGGTGGAGGGTTCGGCGCTGATCGCGGCGGTGGGGCCGGTACCGGCTACGGCCGCCCCGGCGGTCCCGGTGGCCGCCCCGGTGGCCCCGGCGGTCCCGGCGGTGGTCCTGGTGGCCGGCCTGGCGGTGGTCCCGGTGGAGGTCCCGGCGGCCGGGGAGGGCCTGGTCAGGGCCGGCGTCCCCCGCAGCGCCGCCGTCGCCGACGTCGCTCCTTCGAGGAGCTGGAGCCGACGCAGGCCACCAGCTACACCCGCTCGGACGCGCCCGTCCCCGAGGGCGAAGTTGTCATCGAGCGGGGGGCGAGCGCTCAGGAGCTGGGTCCCAAGCTGAACCGCACGGCGGCCGACGTCGTCCGCTTCCTGCTCCAGCAGGGCGAGATGGTCACCGCGACGCAGTCTTTAAGTGACGACATGATCGAGCTGTTCGCGGCCGAGATCGGCGCCGACGTCCTGCTGGTCGACCCCGGCCAGGAGCAGGAGGTCGCCTTCAAGGCCATGCTCGGGTGGGAGGAGGACGACGAGGAGGACCTGCGGTCTCGCCCGCCGGTCATCACCGTCATGGGCCACGTCGACCACGGCAAGACGCTCCTCCTCGATCGCATCCGGGAGACGAACGTCGTAGCCGGTGAGGCCGGCGGCATCACCCAGCACATCGGGGCCTACCAGGTGGAGAAGGACGGCCGCCTCATCACCTTCATCGACACCCCTGGCCACGAGGCGTTCACCGCCATGCGGGCCCGGGGTGCAGAGGCGACCGACATCGTGGTGCTGGTGGTGGCCGCCGACGACGGGGTCATGCCCCAGACCGTTGAGGCGCTCAACCACGCCAAGGCGGCAGACGTTCCCATCGTCGTCGCCATCAACAAGGTCGACCGGGAGGACGCCGACCCCACCCGGGTACGCCAGCAGCTCTCCGAGCAGGGCCTGGTACCCGAGGAGTGGGGCGGCGACACGATCATGGTCGAGGTCTCCGCCCTCCAGAGCCTCGCCATCGACGAGCTGCTCGAGCAGCTCCTGGTCGTGGCCGACGTCGAAGAGCTGGTGGCCAACCCCGAGGGACGGGCGAGCGGTGTCGTCCTGGAGGCCAACCTCGACGTCGGTCGGGGCCCCGTGGCCACCGTGCTCGTCCAGCGGGGCACCCTGCGGGTCGGCGAGCCGATCGTGGCGGGCGCCGCCTGGGGCCGGGTCCGAGCCCTCATCGACGACAAGGGCGACAATCTCAAGGAGGCGCTGCCGTCCACACCTGTGGTCATCCTCGGCCTGTCCGAGGTGCCCAGCGCGGGGGACGAGTTCCGCGTCGCCCCCGACGACAAGACGGCCCGCACCGTCGCCGAGGCCCGAGGCCGGCGCAAGCGGTTCCTCGACCTCCGCACCGAGCGCCACGTGCCGCTCGGGCACGGCGTCGCCAAGCTCGAGGACATCTTCGAGCAGATCCAGCGGGGCGAGACGGCCACGCTCAACCTGATCCTGAAGGCCGACGTCCACGGCTCCCTGGAGGCGCTGACCGAAAGCCTCCGGAAGCTCGAGCGGGAAGAGGTGAAGATCGCCTTCGTCCACCGGGGCGTGGGCGGGATCACCGAGAACGACGTCCAGCTGGCCAGCGCCTCGAGCGCGACCATCATCGGGTTCAACGTGCGGCCGGACCGCAACGCCCGGGAGCTGGCCGAGCAGGCCAACGTCGAGATCCGGACCTACCAGATCATCTACCAGGTGCTGGAGGACATCGAGAAGGCCCTCGTCGGCCTCCTCAAGCCCGAGTTCGAAGAGGTCGTCACCGGCGAGGCCGAGGTCCGCGAGGTCTTCCGGGTCCCCCGGGTCGGGTCCATCGCCGGGTGCTACGTCCGCAACGGGGTCATCACCCGCGGCTCCAAGGTGCGCTTCCTCCGTGAGGGCGTGGTCATCTGGACGGGCACCATCCAGTCCCTCCGCCGCTTCAAGGAGGACGTCCGGGAGGTCGCTCAAGGGTTCGAGTGCGGTATCGGCCTCTCGGACTTCCAGGACCTGCGCCGCGGCGACATCATCGAGACGTACGAGGAGCGGGAAATCCCCCGGACATAGTTCGGGGGATCCTCCCCCTCCTCGCACGATGCTTGCTGGGCGGCTGGCGCCGCCTCCCGCCTGGGGCCCCACCCCCAGGCTCCTCCAGAGCGTGGGGCCCCTGCCCCACGCCTGGCCGTGGGCCCGTTCCCGACGGGAACCCCAGAGGAGATGTACCTCGCCCACCGATTCGGAGGTCGGCGTACATCACCTTCGCCTGAGTAGCCCGCCGCCGGCGCAAGACTGTTCTCGTGTTCTGCGCCGTCGTGGAGTGCGACCTGCACATTCCCCAGAGCCGGTCGCTGAAGGAGAAGCGGGCCGCCATCCGGCCGATCGTGGACGGGATCCGGCACCGCTTCCATCTCTCCGTGGCGGAGGTCGGCTACCAGGACAAATGGCAGCGGGCCCTCATCGGCCTGGCCGTGGTCGCCGAGACCCAGGCGCACGCCGCCGACGTGGTGGACAACGTCGAGCGTTGGATCTGGAGTCGAGCGGGTATTGAAGTCGCGAGCTTCGACGTCCACTGGTCCACCTCGAAAGAGAGGGAACGCGATGACTGGTGAGCGGCGGTACTCCCGCCTCGATCGCGTGAACGAGGCGCTGCGCGAGGTCATCGGCGACGAGCTGGAGCGAGTGGACGACGAGCACCTCGAACTGGTCACCGTCACCGGCGTGCGGACGGACCCGGACCTTCGCCACGCCCACGTCTGGTTCGACACCTTGCGAGACGGCGAGGAGGTGGTCGTGGCCCTGGGCCGCCACCGGGTCCGGCTGCAGGCGGCCATCGCCCGGGACCTGCGCCTCAAGCGCACGCCCGAATTGTCCTTCGGTCCCGACCCCGCTATAGCCTCCGGAACTAGAGTCGAGGAGATTCTCCGGGAGCTGCACCACAACGCGAAACCCATTTCGGATCGGACCGGAGAGGACGGCTGGGATGAATGAACTCGATCGAGCAGCTGACGCCATCGCTGGCAGCCGCTCGTTGGCGTTGGCGTGCCACCAGATTCCCGACGGTGACGCGCTGGGCTCCATGCTGGCCGTCGCCCACCTGGCCGCCGAGCACGACCTCGAAGTGTCCGCCTCCTGGCCTGAGCCGTTCCAGGTCGGGCCTCACTACGACTTCATTCCGGGCCTCGACCGGGTCACCAAGCCGGCCGACTTCCCGGCCGAGCCCGAAGTCATGATCACCTTCGACTGCGGCTCGCTCGGCCGCCTCGGCGAGCTGGCCGAGCCTGCCAAGGCCGCCCGCGAGCTGATCGTGATCGACCACCACACCACCAACGACGGCTACGGCACGATCAACCTCATCGATCCGAACGCCGCCGCCTCCGCCGTCGTGGTCCGCCGGCTCCTGCACCGCCTCGGCTGGCCGCTCAATCGCGACGCCGCGGTATGCCTCTATACCGGTCTTGTCTGCGACACCGGACGCTTTCAGTACGAGAACACCACGCCAGAGGTCTTCGCCTTGGCCCAGGAGTTCTCCGGGTACGACGTGCCGATCGCCACGATCACCCGCGAGCTGTTCGAGCGGCACCGGCTGGCGTACATCAAGCTGGCCGCCGAGGCCCTCGAGCGGGCCGAGTACGACGCCGACCGCCGGTTCATCGCCACGTGGGTGACCGCCGACGACTTCGCTCGCCACGGCGTGGAGCTGGAGGAGGCGGAGGGTCTGATCGACCTGGTGCGCCGGACGTCGGAGGCCGACATCTCGTGCGTGCTCAAGGAGGCGGCCGACGGCACCCGCGTGTCGCTGCGGGCTGTCACCGCGTTCGACGTCGGTGAGGTGGCCATGGGCTTCGGAGGAGGCGGGCACCGGGCGGCGGCCGGCTTCACCTCCGACCGGCCCGTGCGCGAGGTGCTGGACGCCATCCGGGACCGGCTCCCCGTCGTCGCCGACAAGGAGTAGGCGGCGCAACCGAAGACGCAGGTCGACGGCCTGGTGGTCGTCGACAAGCCGGCCGGCATGACGTCCCACGATGTCGTTTCCCGTTGTCGGCGGATCTTCTCGCAACGTCGAGTGGGCCACGGCGGGACCCTGGACCCGGACGCGACAGGAGTTCTCCTGGTCGGCCTTGGTCGCGCCACCCGCCTGCTCCGTTTCCTGTCCGAGCTGCCCAAGTCCTACGAAGGAGAGGTCGTGCTCGGCGTGGCCACGTCCACGCTGGACACCGCAGGCGAGGTCGTGGGCCGGTGGGACATGACTGCGGTGACGCCGGACGACGTGCGGGCCGCGGCCGCCACGTTCGTGGGCGAGATCAACCAGGTGCCGCCGATGGTCTCCGCCGTCCAGGTGGGCGGACGGCGCCTCCACGAGTTGGCCCGGGAGGGGATCGAGGTCGAGCGCGAGCCCCGGCGGGTGACCGTGTACGCCCTGGAGGTGGAACCGGCTGAACCCTGCGTCTACCGCATCCGGGTGAGGTGCTCGGCGGGGACGTATGTGCGAACGCTGGCGGCCGACCTCGGCACCGCCCTCGGCGGCGGGGCCCACCTGCGTGCCCTCCGCCGGACGGCGGTGGGTCCGTTCGAGGCGGCGATCGCCCGACCCCTCGATCAGGTGAGCGTCGCCGACGTGCTGCCCCCGGCCGAGGCGCTGCGGGGCCGGCCGGCGGTGGCGGTGGACGACGACGTGGCGGCGGCGGTGGCCCACGGCAAGGTGCTCGACCGGACGGTGCTGGCTGTCGACGGCGACGGACCCTGGGCGATCCTCGACTCCGGGGGGAACCTCCTCGCCGTCTACGAGCCGTACGGCCAACGAGCCAAGCCCGCGGTCGTGCTGGCCTAGCCTCCAACACGTGGAGGTTGTCTCCGACCTGGCCGTGCTGCCGCGCCTCGCCGGCGACGGAGGGGCAGCCGTCACCATCGGGGCGTATGACGGTGTCCATCTGGGCCACCAGGCCGTGTTGCGGGAGCTCCGACGCAGGGCATCCGTCGCCGACCTGTCGACCGCCGTGGTCACCTTCGACCGCCACCCGGCGAGCGTCGTGCGCCCGGAGTCCGCCCCCAAGCTGCTCACCGATCTGGAGCAGAAGCTCGAGGTGCTGGCGGCGACGGGAGACGTCGACATGGCGGTCGTCGTCACCTTCGACGTCGCTCGCTCACAGGAGGAGCCGGAGGAGTTCGTCAGGGAGATCCTCGTCGAGGGGTTGGCAGCGCGGGTCGTCGTCGTCGGCGCCGACTTCCACTTCGGCCGGCGGCGGCGCGGGAACGTGGAGCTCCTCCGGCGGCTGGGCGAGGGTCTGGGATTCGAGGTGGTCGGGCTGGGCCTGGTCGACGTGCCCGGCGTGCCCGGCGTGGTCAGCTCGACCGCCATCCGCACCGCCGTTGCCGCCGGCGACGTGACGACGGCCTCCCAACTCCTCGGACGGCCTTTCGAGCTGCGGGGCGTGGTCGTCATCGGCGACCGGCGCGGCCGCGAGCTGGGCTACCCCACGGCTAACGTCCGCACCGACCCCGAGATGCTCGTTCCCGGCGAGGGGGTCTACGCCGGGTGGTACGAGCGCCCCGATGGCGAGGTGCACGCCGCCGCAATCGGGGTCGGCCGCCGGCCCACCTTCGGCGACGGCACGCCCGCTCCGATCGTGGAGGCCTACCTGCTCGACTTCGAGGGCGACCTTTACGGCGAGCCGGCACGGGTGCGGTTCGTCAGTCGGCTGCGGGACGACGTGCGCTTCCCGAGTGTCGAGGAGCTCGTAGCCCAGATGGACCGGGACGTCGACGCCACCCGTCTCGCCCTTACCGGCCGCCGTCCGTAGCCGCCGAACGCGCCGGTTCCCAGGTGCCCGGCGTGCCGCGTTGCCATCCTTCACAGTCCGTACGCTGTCCGCCATGGAGGGGATCGACGACCGCGGCATCCCCGCCCATGTCGGGATCGTCATGGACGGCAACGGGCGCTGGGCTCAGCGGCGCGGACTGCCACGTACGGAAGGACACGCCGCGGGCGAGGAGGCGCTGTTCGACACCGTCGAGGGTGCCCTCGAGCTCGGCCTCCGCTGGCTCACCGTGTACGCCTTCTCCACGGAGAACTGGAAGCGCCCGGCCGACGAGGTCCGCTTCCTCATGAACTTCAACGAGAGCATCCTCGTACGCAGGCGGGATGAGCTGCACGAGCGGGGAGTGCGCATGCGCTTCGTCGGGCGGCGGGACTGGCGGGTGCCCCGGCGCCTCATCCGGCGGATGGACGAGGCGATCGAGCTCACCCGCAGGAACAGGGTGATGACCTTCACCATCGCCTTCAACTACGGCGGGCGGGCCGAGATTGTCGACGCCGTGCGGGCCCTGGTGCAGGCGGGGGTGGCGGCAGCGAAGATCGACGAGCGGGCGCTGCGGGCCCGGATGTACGACCCGGACATGCCCGACCCCGATCTGGTGGTGCGCACCTCGGGCGAGTACCGGATCTCCAACTTCCTCCTCTGGGAGCTGGCCTACAGCGAGCTGGTTTTCACCGACGTGTTGTGGCCCGACTTCCGCCGCCAGGACCTGTTCGACGCGGTACGAGAATTCCAGCGGCGGGACCGGCGGTTCGGCGGGATCGAGGCCTACTGACATGCCCCTGTACCGGGAGCAGGGCGTCGTGCTGCGAACCATG
>JALZEC010000053.1 GCA_030862235.1 Actinomycetota bacterium
ATGCGGGAGCGAGAGGTCGATCCCAGGAAGATCATGCGGCAGTGGGGAGCGCTGACGACTGAGGTCGCATCCGTGGTGTCGCCCATCAGGCTCCTCATGCGCTCGGCCGCACTCGCCGACCCGGAGATGGAGGCCCTCCTCAGGGAGACTGATGAGGACCGGCTGGAACGGATGCGGCATCACGCCCGCTTCCTCAAAGAGCGCGGTTATCTGCGTGACGGAGTCACACTGGGAGAGGCGACGGACGTCCTCTGGACGTGCAGCTCGGTCGAGATCTATGACCTCCTCGTCGTGCAGCGGGGTTGGCCCCTGCCCCGATTTGCCAGGTTTATCGCGGAGTTCATGATCACGGCCCTGCTTTCCCCCGAGTGAACGCAGGCAGCTACGAGCCGATGCTCGACCTTCGATCGCCCTGAGGCGCCCCAAAACGCCGACGCCCTCCCGGCCCCCGATGTGCCCATTATCGCCGGATAGGTGGGATACAGCAGCCAGACCAGAGAATGCAGGCGCCGACAGCATCTCCGGGAGTGCGTCGGCGGCCGCGCTTCGGCCGGTCGGACTCCAGCGCTTCCACATAGCGCCGGACGACCCGTCCCTGGTCTCGTCCCTCCGCCAAGGCCGCCTTGTGCTCGTCATTCATCGTCTGTTGCTGCTTCTACCTGCCGGCGGCCTTCTTGGCCATGGGGATTCGTCTGCTTGCCTCGCGGACTGGTACTCCGATCATTCCGGGGGTTGGGAGCGGCCGACTGCGCCCTCTCGGTCCCAGGGCAAATCCGCTGCTGGGATGAGGCCCACCCCCGCCGTCAGGTGCAGGGTGAACCCTCGATAGTTGCGAACTCGGTGCGCTATCGCGTCGCCACTTCAGGTCGATCCGTCATCTCCGCGACGCGCGCCTCTGGCCCACCAGTCGGGCTCCTCGCCCTGATCGCGGAGGTAGGCGAGTGTGTTGGCGGCCTGCAGCCACTGGCCACCGGTGTTCCCGCAGAACTTCCACAGCTCCGCGGCCGCGCGCTTGTAGCGATGGATCAGGTCGTCTAGGTCAAACTCGTCAATCTCACCGGTATCCAGTTGAGTGAAGCCGTCGCGGACGTGCTCCAGCAGCGCCCGCAGCTGTTCCTGGTGGTACGCACCGATGAGTTTGCGCGCCGCTCGGCGCTTCGCCTTCTCCTCGGCTGGCTGGTTCGCCGACGCCACACGAAGAACGTACAAGGGCCGAACCACAACGGATCACTGGACCTCGGGCCAGGGTGTGCGGCCACGATTGACGTGGCCTGGCTCTGCGTGTCAATGCGGCGCGGGGAGGCCCTCCCCGAACCGTCGATCGCGTCGCTTGCCGAGTCAAGGTCGCGGACGAGCGCTGCTACGGCATCGCAGCCGCTGCTGGCAGGCGCTTCAATGGCAGCCGCTGCTGGCGGGCGCTTCAATGGTGGCGTGTTCGTACAGGTGATCCGTGGCGAGGTCGCCGACTCGTCCGCCATCCACGCTGCGCTCGACCGATGGGACACTGAACTGCGCGCCGGAGCCGCCGGGTTCCTCGGTTCCACTGCTGGTGTGACGACGGATGGCGAGCTGGTTCTCGTCGCGCGATTCGAGAGCGAAGACGTCGCCCGCCGGAACAGCGACCGCCCCGAGCAGGCCGCGTGGTGGTCCGAGCTCGAGCGAGCCCTGGCGGGGCCGGCGGTGTTCGTCGAATCGTCCGCAGTCGACGTCTCGATGGGTGGCGGATCGGACGATGCAGGCTTCGTCCAGGTGTTCTGGGGTCGTGGGGACCGGGCCGCGGCACGCTCGGCGATGGTCGGAGCCGAGCCGATCCTCCGCAGGGAACGCCCGGACATCCTCGGCGGCTTCACGCTGTGGTTGGAGGACGACCGTTTCATCGACGTCGCGTACTTCAGGTCCGAGCAGGAGGCACGTGAAGGCGAGGCGCGCGAGTTGTCGGAGGAGGGGCGGGCCGTCTTCGAGGAGTTCGGGCGTGTTCTCGCTGCGGAGGGGTACGCCGACATCCCCGAACCGCGGCTCCGCTGACGCAGAACCGTTCGGCGGCTGCGACCCCGGCAGATCGACCGTCGATTGGGCTTGGCGTGTTCTCTACTGATCGAGGTCGGTCGCCACCGAGTCGGCGTGCGGGTCAGCACCGCGCAGCGTTCTGGCGCGGCCGAACGCCCGCGAGAGCGACCATCCCCGTCGATCTGCCGCGCCCGGGAGAAGCAACGCTCGTCAGGATGAGCTGACGTCAGCCGTAGACGTGCGCACATTCGAGCGCGGTTGTCGTCGGGCTCGCCGGGACGCCGGATGCCAGCGCGGCAGTCATCTGCAGGAATGTTGAGGATCCGTGTCGAACCAGATCTCCATGCGCCGCGTGCTGATGTTCGTGGGGTTGAGTGGGTTCGTTTTGGCGACGGCGGTCGCCGCTCCGGTCGGTGCCGAGCCGTCGCCTTGTCCGATGGCCGGAGGCTGGGAGCTCTACACGGAGAACCACCCAGCGGTCGAAGCGACCGACCGAAATGGCGATGGATACGTCTGCGCCCGGTTCTACGACAACGACCGGGTTCCGCACCGCGCCGTGCTCACCGACAACCGCGGATAGTGCGGTACTGGAATCCCCGGTAGAGCAGCAATCGGGGATCTGCTCGGGCTGCTTGGCTGCCGAGCTCACGCCAACGGCGGCTTGAACACGGCTCGAGGCCTCCATGAAGCACTCCCGTGAGCATGTATCGAGCGGTACTTCCGTCGCCGAACAGCTCTCGAGCGGTGTATCGGGCGAGCCCGTCCTACGTCCCCCCATGATCCGCATGGGGTCCCCTCTCGTTGGCCGTCCCCAGCCCTGCGAGTCCCCATCTCAGAGGCGGGTTCAGGCGGTCGAACGAAAGACGTCGTACCGCTCCGCAAGGAACTCGGGGTTCGGTCGCTGCTCGCGTCTGTTCGGTAGGACCAGCAGCTTCTCGCCTTGTAGCTCCTGGAGCCCGTGGCGCAGCATGGGGCCGTCGATCTCTTCGAGAATGTCGTGACGCACCTCAACAACGAGGTCCGGACGAATCCCGACGATGTTGCGATCGAAGGCCGCGTGATGCAGCTTGCACATCGCCAAGCCGTTGGTGACGACGGGCTCCCCCGCCGGGTGCGTGTCCGGAAGGATGTGCGCCGCGTCGAGCAGCTCGGGATGTCGAAGCGCGCACACTGTGCATGACTCCCGGTACGCGACCAGCACGCGCTGGCGGAACGCGAGCTGATGTAGGCGGCGCCTCGCCAACTGCGTCACGTAGTTACGCCGGGCCTCGTCGACGACCTCGACGCTTAGGTCCGGCCGCAGGAGCTGGGGATCCTCCATTGCGACGGTGAACGTCAGCGACGCCGGGTCGTCACCGACGATGAACACCGGCCACTCGGGGCGGTAGCGTCCGGGAACGATCCCGTAGAGGTAGATCAGGGGGGCTTGGCGCTGCATGGCCTTCCGCAGTCCGACGTTGTCGTGATGCTGCGGGTCCGCGCCCCGATACCGGTACCGAAGGAAAGCGTCAGAGCCGACTTCGTCCTCGTAGGGGCGCGGCCGACCCTCGACGACTGGGACCGTGGTGATGCTGAGTGGTAGCTCGGGCATGACCGCCGGCTTGAAGATGCCTTGGGGACCCATGAGAGGTACACGCTGCCCTTCGAAGACGAATCCCTGACGGAGGACGTCGATCGGGATCACGTCACCGTGAAGCTGGACCATGCGCTCGAGGAACGCGAAGGCGGCGAGGCGGACCCTCCGGTCGCGTTCGTCG
>JALZEC010000062.1 GCA_030862235.1 Actinomycetota bacterium
ACCAGCACTTTTGACTGTCGGGGAGGGGGGATTTGAACCCCCGGCCTCAGCGTCCCGAACGCTGCGCGCTAACCAAGCTGCGCTACTCCCCGGTGGAGGCCAGCCTATCCGGCTCGTTTCACGGGCACGGTCGGAGGACGGTACGCCTCGTCCTCGTAGCGACCTCCGGCGAGCACCGTCTGGATCGCCCGTGACAGGCGCATGGGGTCGAGGGGCTTGACCACCCAGCCTTCGGCTTTGGCCCGGCGGGCGAGGAAGACGTCGGCTCGCCGGTCGAGGAGCATGAGCACCGGGACGTGGGGCAGCCGGCCCGCCCCCTCCTCCAGGCGGAGGTCGAGGCAGGTGGCCATGCCGCCCATCTTGCCGATCTGGAGGTCGAGAATGGCCAGGTCAGGGGTCTTCTCCTGCACCGCCGGCCGCACCTGGTAGCCCCGGGTGACCTCACGCACAGTGGTCTCGGGGTCGGTGAGGACGGCCTTGATGTCGTCCCGGACCCACTCCGCGTCGCTGGCGATCAGGATGTCCGGCACGGGGCCGAGGGTAGTACGGAGGCACTGTGGGTAGCATCCGCGCGGCTGGGTTGCCGAACCAGGAGGAGTGGGTGCTCCACATCGAGCTGGAGGACGGCGATGGGTACACGATCTGCCGTCCGGTCGGTGAACTCGACGCGTACACCGTTGGGCAGTTCCGGGAGGCCCTCGCCGAGCTGGCGTCGCGTCCGAAGCTGCTGATCGACATGTCGGCGGTGCCGTTCGTCGACTCCGCCGGCCTCGGCGCGCTCATCGGGGGCATCCGCCGAGCCCGAGAGGTGGGGGGCGATGTGGCCGTGTGCTGCAACCGGCCCACGCTCGTGCGGCTGCTCCACACGACGGGCTTTGACCGGATCGTGACCGTCACCGAAACCTTGGCCGAAGCGGCGCGGTCGCTTATCGACGACAAGCAGGAGTCCGGCCGGACGTAGGCCTTCCTGGGCGTCAGGGGGCCGGAGGCACGGCCAGGTAACGGCCCACGGCGGCCAGGCCGTCGACGTCGTGGACGTCCGTCTCCAGCAGTGGCACGCGCACGATCGGGCCCGGCGCCACCCGTGTCGTGAGCCCGGCGATATGGGCCTCCTCGGCGTCCGCCAGGCGCTCGAGCTCGAACAGGTTCCGCCGGAAGACGGCCAGCGGACCCTCGGCGGCCGCCCCGTCGCCGCCAGCGACAGTCCGGAACCCGTGCCCGAACCGGGGCTGCATGCGGTTGATGACCAGGCCTTGGACGGGAATGCCCGCCTCGGCCAGCTTGTCGGCGAAGAACTCGGCTTCTGCCACCGCGTCCCGGCGGGGAGACGAGACCAGGACGAACGCAGTCCCTGGCTCCGCCAGGAGGTCGAGGACGCGCTGAGCCCGGTCACGGAACCCGTCCTCCATCCCTTCGAAGGCCTGGAAGAAGGCGACGGCGTCGGTCACCACCTCGCCCCCAACGACCCGGGAGACGGTTCGGAGGAACGTCTGGGCGGCGACGTTGACGGCCTTCAGGCCGACGCGGGTGGGGAGCATCAGCAGCCGGAAGATGCGGTTGTCGAGGAAGCGGGTGAGCCGGCGGGGAGCGTCCACGAACTCGAGGGCGTTGCGGGTGGGGGGGGTGTCCACGACGATGAGGTCGAACCGACCCTCGGCGTGCAGCTCGTACAGCTTCTCCATGGCCATGTACTCCTGGGTGCCGGAGAGGGCACCGGCGATGTTCCGGTAGAAGCGGTTGCCGAGGATCGCCTCTGCCTGGTCGGGATGGGGGGCGTACTTGGCGACGAGGGAGTCGAACGTGCTCTTGCTGTCGAGCATGAGCGCCCACAGTTGGCCGCTCCAGTGGCCCTGGATGAGGTGGGGGCTGTCGGGGAGGACGTCGAGGCCGAGAGCATCGGCGAGCCGGCGGGCGGGGTCGACGGTCACGACGACGGTGCGTCGGCCCTCGACCGCTCCCCGGACGGCCAGGGCGGCGGCGACGGTGGTCTTTCCGACACCGCCAGGGCCGCAGCAGACGAGGATGCCCGAGCGCCGGGCCAGCTCGTCGAGCGACCCGGGGGGCAGCAGCGTCATCAGTCCACCTCCACCGGCTGGAGGGCGGCGACCGAGGCCTCCAGGGCATCGGCCAGGGCGTCGATCTCGGCCGGTCCCACGTCGGCGGTGAACAGCCATGGCAGCCGGAGCTGGGGCAGCGGGAGCGCGTCGGCCAGCCGCTCCAGCTGCTCGGCCTGGAGGCTCTGGCGGCCGGTCCGGAACCGGGCGGCGGCGGCGAGCGCCGCCGCTTCTTCCGCTGACAACGACGCACCGGCGGCGCGGGCGGCGGCCAGTGGGTCGACGTCGAGTCCCTCGAGCGGGGGGTAGAGGCCGTTGACCACAACCGGGCCGAGATCGATCCCCACCTTGTCCTCCAGGCTGAACGCGGTTTCCACCACCTCGTTCACCGGTGTCTCCTCGGGAAGGGTGACGAGCAGGACCTGGGAGCGGGCCGGATCCGTCAGCAGCGATAACACCTCCTCCGCCTGGGAGCGGATGGGGCCCACGCTGACGGCGTCGAGGAGCCCGCGGGCGCTGAGGAGGAAGGTGACGGCGTGGCCGGCGGCGGGGGCGTCGAGGATGACCAGGTCGGCCTCCCGCCGCTGCTCGATCTGCTTGACCTTGCCCAGCAGCAGGATGTCCTTGATCCCTGGGGCGGCGGTGGCGACGACGTCCAGCGCGCCGGTCCGGGTGAGCCGTTTGGAGATGCGGTGCAGGCCGTGCTCGTCCAGGTACTCGAGGAGGGACTGGTCAGGAGTGAGGGCTCGCGCCTTTATCTCGCCGGTGCCGGTCGCCGGATCGCCGGGACTCAGGACTTGTTCGTCGTACTCAAGCGGACGCGCTCCGAACGCGGCGGCGAGCGCGTGCTTGCCTTCGATCTCTACGACGAGGACGGAGAGACCGGCCCGCGAGGCCATCCGGGCCAGGGCAGCCGACACCGTCGTCTTGCCGACGCCGCCCTTCCCGGCCACGATGACGAGCCGGGTTTGCGAGCAGAACTCACGAGAGTCCAAGTCATCCCCCTGCTGACCTCCTTACGCAGAGTACCGAGCGCCACCTTTCTTCTCGGCACGGCCCTCCTCGTGCTGGGGCTGGTCGCGCTTCCCAATGACGCCTTCGCCAGGCAGGATCCGACCACGACAGCCGCCTCCGAGTCAGAGGAGGCTCCGACAACGCCCGCTCCGCCGGTGGACGTCATCGAGATCACCGGTTGGATCGACGCCATCGAAGCCGACTTCATCGCCCGTTCCATCACCGCGTCGGAGCGCGGCGGCAGCCAGCTGCTCGTGCTCCAGCTCAACAGTCCGGGCTCGATCCTGTCCGACCAGAAGCTGAGCGAGCTGGCGTTCCGGATAAGCCACTCCGGCATTCCGGTCGGCGTATGGATCGGCCCCAGCGGCTCCCGGGCCCAGGGAGGGGCGGTCCGGCTGGTACAGGCGGCGGCCACCACGGGCATGGCGACCAAGACCCGGGTGGGCCGATTCAGCGGGGAGTGCGCG
>JALZEC010000083.1 GCA_030862235.1 Actinomycetota bacterium
CACCATCTTCCGTCACGCGAAAGCGCTATCCGGCGCGGATCCGCAAGCGTCCCTCTCTCAGTGCATCAGTATCGACCTCGTCAAGGGTGTGGACGACGAGGTCAGCCCCGGCCGCCGCGAGCAGCGCCGCGTCGTCCCCTCGCGCGATCCCGATGGCGGCCATACCGCCCACTTTCGCCGCCTCCACCCCCGCAACCGCATCCTCGAGCACGAGGGCGTGGCCCGGCTCGACACCGAGCTCGTCGGCGGCGGCGAGGAACATCTCCGGGTGGGGTTTGCCATGGACGAAGTCTCGCCCGGAGACGTCGGCGTCGAAGAACTCGAGGAGCGAGAGGCCCGGACGAAGTGACGGCGCCGAGAGCCCATGCTCCTGGGCGAAGGTGTCCAGGCGGATCTTTCGCAGGAACAGCCCCGCGTTCTTGGAGGAGGACGCGGCGGCAACTCGGATGCCTGCCGCCTTGACGGCGATGATGAACCTCAAAGCGTCGGGAAAGGCGGTGAAGTCACCCGCTTCGATGAGCCGGACCACCATCCCTTGCTTGAGATCGGCGTACTCAGCAGCTCGGGCTTCACCCCCCGGAACTCTGAAGTAATCCACCACGGCGCGCGCCCCGCTCATGCGCGGCTTGCCTGAGACGTGCTCCTGGTAGAGGAGGGACGTGAAGGCTCCCGGTGACCAGGTGGTCTGGTCCCTCACGTCACGCCAGTTCCCCTCCATCAGCTCGCGTAGCGACTCACGCCACGCTTTCTCGTGCGGCGAGTCGACCAGTACCCCGTCGACGTCGAAGATCGCTGCTTGGAACCCAGGCACGCCTCTCCCCTCAGTGCTTCGCTTGCGAAGCCCGGCGTCGGTACACATCATGGCTCCGGGGTGCGCCTCCTTGCGCGGCGGACGTCACCGCTCTCGTAGCCCAGGCCCGCGGCTCGTCTAGCCTGTGCCCGGCCGACGGCGGTCTGAGACGAGCCGCCACGCCGCGGACGGCTCCGTACACGCTCGTCTGCCGTCCTCGAGACACTCGGGACTCTCCGAGCTGAGAGTGAGATGAGCAGCTTCACCAGCCCCGTCGACCCTGTGGGAGAAGCAGTCGCCGATGCCTTGGGCGACATGCTGTTCGGTGCATCCGTAGAGATCGAGTACATCCCGGACGGCTCCCCACTCCCGTCGCGGGAGCAGCGTCTCGGGACGGCGGCGGCCACAGGCCCAGGTCCTCCCGGGTGGCAACAGGCGATCGTCGTACGTCTGAGTGAGAGAGCGACGCGAATCATCGATCCCGACACCCCCAGCTCTCTTCACGAGCTCCTGTGCACGCTCCCGGCAGCCGCCCTTCGTGCCGCCGCGCAACTGCGCCCGGCCGCGCTCGGCGAAAGCTACGTACCTCCTGCTCTGAAGCGCGCGGCGCGGGACACGCTTGCCACGGAAGTCCTGGGAAGCTACGTCACGGCGCGGCTTGGCGCTCCAGCCAGCGGCCGGCTCGTTGCGGAAACCGTCGAGTACCTCATCGAGCTCAGCGGCACACGCGTCGAAGCGCACGAGCTGAGCCACGGTCTCGTGGTCGCGGACGCTTTGCCCGACCGTCCGAGGATCGAGCTGCGCTATCCCGAGGACCTGCGGGCGATCAAGCGGGCGCCGCTGCTCTTCGACGGAAGGCGGTCGGTTCTCGTCGTCGACCGCCAGGGCCGCGCCCGAACCGAGCTGCAACGCCACCGGCTGGGGCGCTTGGGCGGGGAGTCAGTTCCGGCACCGGGTGAGGCATGGCTGGACAGCGGCTCGCTGGTGGCCGAAGCCACCCGCGTTCTGGGCGGGGTGGGATTCTTCGTCAGGGCGGACCGCAGCATCTGGACGTTCGTCGACGGGCAGCCTCTCGTCGTTCGCCGGGGAGAGCACTGGACGGCCTTCCCCTTGCAGCTCGCGGCGTCCATCGCCAACGTCATCGGGGGCGGTCAAGCGGCCTCGCTCGTGGCGCGAGCGGCCTTCATGATCTCCGCCCAGCCCCACGGGGCGATCCTCGCCATCGTGGACAATCCGGCGGCCCTCGAAGGGATGGTTTCCCTCAAGGATCGCTACGACTTACGCCACGAACTCGACCGCGCCGCTCTCCGACCGGAGACTCGTCTGCACCATCTCATCGATGCCGAGGATCTCGACGAGTACACCCTCGCCCGGCTGGCGGTGCTCGACGGAGCGACGATCCTCGATCGCGACGGACACCTGCTCGCCTACGGGGCCATCGTCACCACGCGGGACAGCGAGCACGAAGGTGCGCGCACGGCCGCCGCACGGACGTTGTCCAATGTAGCGATCATCGTGTTGCGGGTTTCCGTCGACGGCGACATCACGATCTTTCAGTCCGGGGCCGCCGTCACGACGCTCCTCGGCCGTCCCGAAGGCGGGGGCGCGCCGGCGGTGAGCCGCCCTCGGCCGCCGTCGTCACCGTTACCCGGCTGCCGGCCGTAGCCGCTCAGTCGAAGGTGTCCCTCCCTGGCGAACGGCCCGCCTGGTTCAGGCGAGGTGACCCCCTGCCTGACGCACTTGGTCGAGCGCACGGTCTCCGTCGCCCGGCTGGAGATCGACGGCGGCGACGGCTCCCGTCAGAACGGTCGTATCGAAGCCGCGCCGGAGGGCGTCGAGGGCGGTCTCCTTGACGCAGTAATCGGTGGCCAGGCCCGCCACGACCAGTCGCTCGACACCCCGGTCTCGCAGGAGGCGCTCCAGCGGGGTGTCGTGCTCGCCGCCGTCGGTCACGTCCCGGACGCTGAACGCGGAGTAGCCGTCCTCCCCCCGCACGCCTTTGCGCAGTCTCTCCGCTCCCTCCACCACTCGCAGCCGCGGGTGCAGCTGCGCGCCCCAGGAGCCGCTCACGCAGTGGACGGGCCAGATGCCGCCGTCGGTCTCGAAATGGGGCGTGTGCTCCGGGTGCCAGTCCTGGGTGAAGACGACGAGGCTGCCTGCGTCTACGGCCCGGACGATCTCGTCGTTGACCGCCTCGACGACGGCTTCACCACCCTTGACAGAAAGGCTCCCGGCCGGATCGGCGAAGTCGTTCTGGACGTCGACCACGATCAGCGCGGTGCGATCGTCGTAGCTCACGCTCCCCCCGTCCATGTTCACCCCTTGCGAAGGCCGCTCAACTCCCCCAGCAGCTGGTGACAACGGATCGCTCGCTGGCGATCCTGCTCCTGGACCTCCTTGATGAAGTCCACGACGTCCTCGTGGTCATGGGCGTCGTCGAGGTACTTGCCGTACAGCTCGGCTCCCTGGAGGGCGTGGTACTGGATGCTGACCAGGTCATAGAAGATGTCGTCGGTCGGAGCGTGCTCGCTCGCCATCACAACCTCCAATCCAGCTCGTTCTTCGCGTCAAGTCTTTCCTACCGCAGGGGATCCCTGGGCTATCCCCCTGTCGCCCGAGCTGCGCTGGGCCTCGATTTCGCTGGTGAGCCGTTCGAGGGTGGGACTAGGTCGCACTGGCCAGCTCCCAGGTTCCGAGAGCCGGCGTACCTGAGGGGGCAAGCGCGTCCAGTGCTCCTCGAAGCGCTTGCTCACGGCAGCAAGATCGGCGCGGCCCGCGTCGGTTCGCCGGCCGTCGCGCATCACCTCGTCCAACAACGCCTCCCCGGTCCATGCCGGCTCTTCGTCGGCCAGGCCGAGGATGTCCGCCTCATCGCCGCGCCACACCTGCTTGCCGCCAGGCCACGTGGCCTTGCCCTCGGACGTCTTCCGCACCGGCCTTCCATCGAAGGCCACCAGCTTGTAGACGGTGTCCAGAACGGGCGCATCCGAGGATACGGCCAGGGAGGACCCGATCCCGAAGCCGTCGATCGGCGCGCCGGCGCCCAGGAGGCGCTCGATCTCGTGCTCGTCGATCCCCCCACTGGCGAGGATCTGCATCTCCGGGAACCCGGCCTCGTCCTGCTCTCGGCTTGATTATTTTTATATGGCGAGGACGTCCCCGGAGT
>JALZEC010000086.1 GCA_030862235.1 Actinomycetota bacterium
GCGATCCGCGTCTTCTCAAGCCAGGGGCGCATGATGGCGGAGAACGCCGACTGCTCCCGTTCCTCGTCGACTCCGGCGGCCGAGTAGCTGCTCATCGGGCCACCTTAGGGGGACGGCCGCCGGCCGGACGGGACCAGACCCGGCCAATCGGGGACAAAGAGTTGTGGGGACCGGCCGGTCACGAAAGACTACGGCTCGACAATGCTCGATGCCGTCTGGCTCATCCCTGCGCTGCCTCTGGCCGGGTTCCTCCTCCTCCTGGTGGTGGGCCGGAAGCTGGGCGATCCCGGGGCGGGCTACCTGGCCACCACCATGGTCGCGGCGTCCTTCGTCGTCAGCCTCATCGTCTTCTTCGGGCTCCTGGGCGAGCACGGCGAGGAGCGCCACTTCACCCAGACCCTCTTCACGTGGATCCCCGCGGGCAGCCTCAGCGTGGACGTCGGCCTCCTCGTCGACCCGCTGTCCATCACCATGGCGCTCTTCGTCACGGGCGTGGGGAGCCTCATCCACCTGTACGCCATCGGCTACATGCATGGCGACGAGCGGTATTCCAAGTTCTTCGTCTACATGAACCTGTTCGCCTTCTCGATGCTGGTCCTCGTCCTGGCGGACAGCTTCCTTCTCACCTTCCTGGGGTGGGAGGGCGTGGGCGTCTGCTCCTACTTCCTGATCTCGTTCTGGTTCGAGCGGGACACGGCCGCCGTCGCCGGCAAGAAGGCGTTCGTGACGAACCGGATCGGCGACTTCGGGTTCATGGTCGCCATGTTCCTGATCTTCGCCAGCCTGGGGTCGCTCCAGTACGCCGCCATGGAGGAGGCGGAGACCCTCAGCAAGACGACGGCCACGGCGATCGCCCTCCTGCTCTTCCTGGGAGCGGCGGGCAAGTCGGCGCAGCTACCCCTCTACGTCTGGCTCCCCGACGCCATGGAGGGCCCGACGCCGGTCTCCGCCCTGATCCACGCCGCCACCATGGTGACCGCCGGGGTGTTCCTGATGGCCCGGGTCAATCCCATCCTCGACCTCAGCGATCCGGCGATGACCCTGATCGCCACGATCGGCGTCCTCACCGCGCTTTTCGCCGCCACCGTCGCCTGCGCCCAGGACGACATCAAACGGGTGCTCGCCTACTCGACCATCTCCCAGCTGGGCTACATGTTCCTGGCCGTCGGGGTGGGGGCGTACGTGGCCGCCATCTTCCACATGGTCACCCACGCCTTCTTCAAGGCCCTCCTCTTCCTTGGCGCGGGTTCGGTGATGCACGGCCTGCACGACGAGCAGGACATGAACCGCATGGGCGGCCTCCGCCGGTGGATGCCTATAACGGCGAGCACGTTCATCGTGGCGTGGTTGGCCATCGCAGGGGTCTTCCCCTTCGCCGGGTTCTGGTCGAAGGACGAGATCCTGGTCAACGCCTGGGAGCAGGCGCCCGTCCTGTGGGCGCTGGGGCTCCTCACCGCCTTCCTCACGGCGTACTACATGAGCCGACAGGTCTTCATGGTGTTCTACGGGCCGGAGCGGTGGCAGCAGGCGGCCGCCGCCCACAGCCCCGGGCAGGCGGAGTCCGAGCCGGATCACGAGCCGGCCGCGAGCCAGCCCGCCACCGCCGAGCCGGCTGGCGTGGCCACGGCAGCCCCGGCCACCCCCGCCACCTCTGCCGCCGCACAGGGCGCCCACGGGGACTTCAGGCCCCACGAGTCGCCCCCGGTGATGGCCGCGCCCCTGGTGATCCTGGCCGTCCTGTCCGCCATCGGCGGCATCCTCAACCTGCCCTTCGCCGGCTACGCCATGGAGCACTTCCTCGAGCCGGTCTTCGGCGAGCGCCTGCATCATCTGAAGCTGGGCACTGGGACCAAGGTGGCGCTGGCTGCGATCACCATGGCGGTCGCCCTCGCCGGCATCGGCATCGCCTACCTCATCTATATAGGCCGTCGGGCGAAACGCCCCGAGCCGGAAGTGCTCCGCCGGGGCTGGTATGTGGACGAGGCCTTCGCCGGGCTGGTGGGCGGTCCGGGCCGGCGCCTGGCCGACTGGAGCGCCTACGTGTTCGACAACCGGGTGATCGACGGGGCGGTGAACGGCGTGGCCACCCTTGTCCGGGCGGGGGGAGGACGGCTCCGAACTGTGCAGTCCGGCTTCGTCCGCTCCTATGCGCTGGCCGTCGCCGTCGGGGCAGTGGGGATCCTGGCCTGGGTGGTCGCTCGGTCCTGATGGACGATCTCGGCTTTCCCCTCCTCACGCTCATCACCGTCCTGCCTCTCATCGGGGCGGCGGCCGTCGCCCTCGTTCCCCGGGACAAAGACGGCATCGTCAAGACCATCACCCTGCTCGCCTCAGGGGTGACAGCCATCCTGACCCTCTACCTCCTGGGCGTGTTCGACCGGGGCGATGCCGACTTCCAGTTCGTCTCTGAGCACAGTTGGGTCTCCGCCTTCGGCATCTCCTGGAAGCTGGGGGTGGACGGAATCTCCCTCTTCCTCGTGGTTCTGACCGGGATCATCTTCCCGATCGCCATTTTCGGCCCGAGCATCCACCACGACTTCAAGGGCTACGCCGCCTGGATGCTCCTCCTCGAGGCCGGCTGCCTGGGCGTATTCCTCTCCCTGGACCTCTTCCTCTTCTTCGTCTGCTGGGAGATCGTGCTCGTCCCCATGTACTTCCTCATCGGGGGCTGGGGCTATGAGAAACGGGTCTACGCCGCCCTGAAGTTCTTCCTGTACACCATGCTCGGGTCCGCCGTGATGCTGGTCGGCATCCTGACCCTCGTCTTCCTTCACCGGCGGGCGACGGGCACCTTGACCTTCGACCTGGTGGAGCTGGGCGAGTCGCAGTCGCTGGCGGAGAACACGGCCCGTTGGCTCTTCCTCGCCTTCGCCTCCTCCTTCGCCATCAAGGTCCCCATCTTCCCGGTCCACACCTGGCTCCCCGACGCCCACACCGAGGCTCCCACCGGAGGCTCGGTGATCCTGGCCGCTGTCCTCCTAAAGCTGGGGACCTACGGGTTCCTCCGCTTCGGGCTGTACCTCTTCCCTCAGGCGGTGGTGGACCTGGCGCCCGTCTTCCTCACCCTGGGCGTGATCGGCATCCTCTACGGGGCGATCGTGGCCGCCATGCAGCGGGACCTGAAACGGCTGGTGGCCTATTCGTCGGTCGCCCACCTGGGCTTCATCGTGCTCGGGACCTTCGCCCTGACGACGCAGGGTCTCCAGGGTGGAGTGCTCCAGATGGTGAACCACGGGATCTCCACCGGCGCCCTCTTCCTGCTGGTGGGGATGATCTACGAGCGCCGGCACACCCGCCAGATCGCCGACTTCGGCGGGCTCC
>JALZEC010000146.1 GCA_030862235.1 Actinomycetota bacterium
CTCCGTTGACCAGGGTCCCGTTCAACGAGTCGAGGTCGGAGACGCACCAGCCGGCGGCCAGCCGTTCGAAGACGGCATGGCGGCGCGAGACAGTGGGGTCGTCGGGAAGGATGACGTCGTTGGCCTCGCCTCGGCCGATCGTCAGCCGGTCGCCGACCAGCTCGACCCGCTCCGAGTCGCCGTCCGATCGGAACACCTCGAGATACGCCTCCATCACGCCACCCTCTTCGACTCGCCTGCCTGCTTCCCCTCCCGCCTGAGCCACCGGCCGAGGACGATCAGCAGTCCGAACAGGACGGCGACCCCGAGGCCGGTCAGCCACGGACCAGCGCTCTTGTAGGCAGCACCCAATACGTACCCGGCCCCGATCACCTCCGCCATCGACAGGGCGAAGCCCAAGGCGTCCGCCCGCAGGAACGGGCCGGGCTCCATGTCCGACGCGCCGGCGGCAGCGCCCAGGAGGCTCGACGGGAAGGCGGCCAGCCGTCCGGCCACGATGACCCCCTTGCCCTTCTTCTCCAGGATGCGGGAGAGGGCCTGGATCCGGTCCTTGGGCAGGAACCGGCGCGCCCAGCGCGGCAGCCCGTTCTCGGCCTGAATCTCGTCGGCGTAGGCCCGACCCACGGCGTACAGGAGCCAGACGCCGAACAGGGCCAAGGGGATGGCTGCCGTGAGCGTGGAGGCCAGGTGAACCTCGCCCCGCCTGATGAAGAACCCCCCGGCGAGGAGGACCTCCTTGGTCGGCCGCAGGAGGACGAGGACGACGAAGTGATCCCGGTAGAGAACGGGGACCAAGGGAATGGCGATCACACCGAGGACAGCACGGAGTGCGGTCAGGACGAGCAGAGCGCGGCGGCCTCGGTGCTCGCGGGCGCCGGGCGGCGCTGGGGTGGTCTTGCTCATACGAGGGGTACAGCGACTGACATGCGGGCTGATCTACCCCAGGTCGTCGGTCGCCGACTCGACCCAGAGGAGCGCTACGGGCTCCGGCTCACCCTCTTCGGGTTCGCCCTCGTCCTGGTGGTCGTCCCCTTCAGCACCCTCCTGTTCCAGGTGGTGGCCGGGGGGACCCTCACCCGGTTGGACGGATCGCTGGCCGACCGGTTGAACGACTGGGTCCACCGATCGCCCGCCCTGGTCGACGGGCTGGTCTTCGTGAGCTGGCTCGGTCGCCCCCTCTCCCTGACGGTGCTGGTCGGGGCGGCCGCCGTCTGGGCCTGGCGACGGGGCCAACGCCGGCTGGCCGTCTTCCTCGTGGTGACCAGCATCGGCGGCGGGCTCGTCGACTCGGGGGTGAAGATCCTCGTGGACCGGCCCCGACCCGTGGTCGACCATCCGGTCATCACGCCTTTCGGCAAGAGCTTCCCGTCCGGACACGCCATGTCCTCGCTCGTCTCGTACGGAGCGGTGCTGCTCGCCCTCCTGCCCGTGCTTCCCCGCCGGTGGCGCCTTCCGGCGGTGCTCTTCACCGGCCTCCTCGTTCTTGCCATCGGGTCCTCCCGCATCCTGCTCGGGGTCCACTTCCTGACCGACGTGCTCGCCGGCTACGTCCTGGGCCTGGCCTGGTTGGTGGGAGCGGTGGCCGTCTTCGAGATCTGGCGGACCGAGGAGGGAGGACGCCCAGTGGAGCCGTTGAAGGAAGGGGTGGAACCCGAGGCCGAACGTTCGCAGTCCTAGCCCCAGGCCAGCTCCAAGCCGCCACCGAGAAAGGCGGCCAGCCGGTCCGCCTCTTGTTCCACGCCGCGCCGGACCTTGGTGGGGAAGTCGAGGAACGGCTCGACGGTCACGGCCAGCCGGGTCCCTTTGCGCTCGTGCCGCCACACCCCGTCCATTCGTCCGTCGACGAGCACGACCGGCGAGAGCCAGCCTTGTGGGCGGTAGATCCGGTTCTCGAACGGGCCGGGCAGCAGGTGCCGGGCGTGGCGGGTGGCGGTCACGACGAACTGATCGAAGGCCGGGAGGAGGCGAACGGATCGCACCGGCGTCGCTCGAACCGCCTCATCGACGTGGGCGGCGAGCATCCACGCCTGCGATCCGTCGACGTGAACCGGGACGACCTCTTCCCCCAACCGTTTGAGGATCCTCATGGCCTGGGCCGGCGTCATCGCCCACCATCGGGCGTAATCGTCCCTGGTGGCGGGACCATGGGCGGCGAGGAACCGGCGGGCCACCTCGAGGGTCGCTTGATCGGGATCGAGCGGGGGCGGGACGTCGGCGAGCCAACGATCGGGGCGAGTGAAACGCACGTTCTGGCCGGCGCTCGGTCCAAAACAGAGGAGCCCTCGGAAGCACGCCGGTTTGAGGAGCGGCCCCCAGCTTCCCAGCACCTTCTCCCCCAGCTCGGGTGAGCCGGTCAGTTCGGCGACGGCGGCGGCCAGCTCCTGGCGGGTCAGAAGCTGGCCGTCGAGCGCTCGCGCCACGGCATCGAGGAGCTTCTCCAGCTCCTCCCGGGTCACGCCGAATGCACGCAGCCAGCTGGGTTTCAGATAGTGCCCATACGTGCCGAGGGCGGCTTGCCACAGCCCGAACTCGGCGGCAGGGAGCAGGTGCAGGGTCCCCCGCATGGCCCAGACCTTCACCAGGCTGCGCTCCTCCCAGAGCGCATCGGCTACGGCCGTGGGCTCCAACTCCTCGACCCGGGCCCAGACCGTGAGCTCCGCCGAGGACATCAGCTGCGCATGAAGCCCGCACAGCCGGCTGGGAACGCCGAGCATCTCCTGGCGGGGCACCCGCTGGTCGAGGTGGTGCCGCCGGACGCGCCAAGCCGCCGCTTGGACCCAGGTGAGACTGGCGGCTGACGATGGCGTCGCTGGAACCAAGGTCCTCCTTGACGCGGACAGCACCGAAGAGGCTCGATGTTGTCATGCATGTCGGCCGACGCCACCCATGGATGCTCGTGGCCGCCCTCCTCACCGTCACGGCCTGCTCCGTCGACAGCGAGCCGGATCCGGCCCGGGACGGCTCCGATACGTCCCAGTCGCCGCGGGCGGTGATCGACGCCCCTGGTGGAACCACGACGACCCGGGGCCTGGTGACGACCCGGCCGTCGCGCTTCGAGTTCGTCGACTACCAGACCTCGGGCGGGGTGGGCGGCGTGGCCAGGAGCCTCAAGGTCTGGCCCGATGGTCGGGCCACCTGTACCAAGGGGAACGAACGGGCCGATTTCAGGGTCCCCCAGGCCACCGTTGCCGAGCTCCGGGGCACGCTCGAGGCGGCGGACATGCCCGCCCTACCCCCCGTCAACGGCACCCCGACGCCGGAGGCGGCGGTCTCGCGGGTGATCTTCGGCGGTCAATCGGTGCGCTTCGTGGGTGGGTCGATGCCTCCCGCCCTCGGGCCCGCGGTCACGATCCTCGACCGCCTCTTGGCCTCGGGTTGCCCGTAAGGGGCGCCGCTCCCGCGGCGACGCGGCCCCGTCCGGCCTACGGCTCGGTGGTCGTGGTGCCCTCTCCGCCGGGCACGGTGAGCGGCGGCGTGGTCGTCGACGAGCTTGGGGGAAGGGTCGTGGTCGTCGTCGTGGTCGTGGTGGTGGTGACGACCGGATCGGGCTCGGGCTCGGGGAGCACGGGGGGCGTGGTGACCGGAATGGGCTCGTCCGGCGGCGGCGGCACGTCGGTGGCGGCTGGACCGCTGCCCACCACGTAGACCGCCGTCCCCGAGGGCACCTGGTCGAACAGGGTGGGCGAGGCGTACATCGGAACCCGCACGCAGCCGTGGGACGCGGGGTAGCCGGGGACGGACGGGGAGCCATGGATGGCGATCCCGCCGTAGAAGTACATGGGGTCGTACAGCTCCCCCAACCGACTCACTTCGAGACCGCGGGCCTTCCGCCCGATTCGGAAGGTGCCAGTGGGAGTGATGGCGGTGTCGCACTCACCTTCCACGCAGTAGTACTCGCCGTTGCCCGTCGAGACGGGGAGGATCCTGGCCAACGACCCACCGCTCCACAGGAAGAGCACCTGACGGTCGAGGTCGATCTCCACCCGGGTCGATTGCCCACCAGGCACCATGGGTCCCGGGGTCGTGGCCGAGGCCAGGGCCTCCCGGACCTCGGCGTTGTCCTCCCCCGTCCGGGCGAGCCCCTCCACCCGCTGGAAGGCAGAGATGGCGTAGTGCGTGCGCCAGCCGCGGAAGCCGTCTGGCGTGCCGATGTCGTAGCCCAACCTGGCGAGTTGCTCCTGCAGCTCGAGCAGCGAACCATCGGGGCTCGCGGGGGTGGTCTCAGTCGCCGTGGTCTCTTCCGCAACCGTTGTGCTTGTCGTTGTAGTCGGGGGCTCGGTGACCACGGACGGAGTCGTGGTGGACGAGGTAGGCGCGGCCACGACCACCTTCCGCTTGTCGTCGCCGTCCGAGCCGCCCGACATGAGGGCGTAGACGCCCGCGGTGATGGTCACGGCCAGGCCTGCGCCGGCCGCGGTCATCCTGATCACCCGCGTGCGTGTTTCGCCGCTCATGATGGATTGGACGACCGGGGAAGTCGAAAAGATCCGCCCGTTGGCACTCGTCGAGGAGGCTAGTGGCTTCTTCCCCATGTTGCGCAAGGGGGTGATGGGGAGAAAGTGCCGGGGTGAGCGGTTTGCCCCCCGCTTCCCTTCCGGCTCCTTGCTTGCACAACAGACGGTTACCGTCGGTCGATGGCCCGAAAGACGTCACCCGAGGAGTTCGCCACCCGCGTAGCCCAGGCCTATGCCGCCGAGGGGAAAGCACTGGACCTGGGACGACCCATCCTCGATGGCACAACCATCCCGGACGTACCCGTCCAGGTTCCGCTGGCCATGTGCAACCGCCATGGGCTCATCGCCGGCGCGACTGGGACGGGGAAGACCAAGACCCTCCAGCTGATGACCGAGCAGCTCTCGGCCGCGGGGGTGCCGGTGTTCGTGGCCGACATGAAGGGCGACCTGGCCGGCTTGTCCCGACCCGGTGAGCCGAACGAGGCCATCGAGCGGCGCTCCCGTGACCTCGGCGTGCAGTGGTCTCCCAACGGTTTCCCGGTGACCTTCCTGGCCCTGGGTGGACACGGCCCGGGTGTGCCCGTGCGCGCCGCCATCTCCTCGTTCGGGCCGCAGCTCCTCAGCAAGGTCATCGGTGCCAACGAGACGCAGTCGTCCTCGCTGTCGCTCGTCTTCCGCTATGCCGACGACAACGGGCTTGCCCTCCTGGACCTGGACGACCTGCGCGAAGTGCTCAAGTTCCTGACCAGTGACGAGGGCAAAGCCGAGCTCGAAGACATCGGCGGCCTTTCGTCGGCGACGGCCGGAGTGCTGCTGCGCAAGATCGTGGAGCTGGAAGAGCACGGAGCGGAACCGTTCTTCGGGGAGCCGGAGCTCGAAGTAGCCGACCTTTTGCGGCGGACGCCGGAGGGCATGGGCGTGATCTCCTGCCTCGAGCTCGCCGCCGTGCAAGACAAGCCCAAGCTGTTCTCGACCTTCCTGATGTGGCTTCTCGCCGAGCTGTTCCACGATCTCCCGGAGGTGGGGGACCTCGACCAGCCGAAGCTCGTCTTCTTCTTCGACGAGGCACACCTGTTGTTCGAAGACGCGAGCGAGGCTTTCCTCGACCAAGTGGCACAGACGGTGCGGCTCATCCGGTCAAAGGGCGTTGGCGTCTTCTTCGTCACCCAGCTTCCGGACGACGTTCCCGACGACGTGCTGGCCCAAGTGGGCAACCGCGTCCAGCATGCGCTGCGGGCCTTCACGCCACGGGACGCCAAGGCGTTGAAGGCAGCGGTCACGACCTATCCCAACACCGACGACTACGACCTGGAGGAGGACCTCACCCAACTCGGAACGGGTGAGGCGATGGTCACGATCCTGTCGGAGCGAGGAGCGCCGACTCCGGTGGTGTGGACCAAGCTGCGGGCACCCAGTTCGTTGATGGCAACGATCGAGTCCGACGCCATGGAGCGGGCGGCGCGCGAGAGCGTGCTCTGGTCCAAGTACGCCCAGGAGATCGATCGCGAGTCAGCTCGCGAGAAGCTCGCGGCACGGCTGGCCGAAGCGTCGGGACCGGAGCTCAAGGTCGAAGAGCCGTCCCGGCCGCCAAAACAGCCGAAGGGAAAGGGCAAAGGCAAGGACAACCCCGTCGTGGACTATCTCAAGTCGCGCGAAGGGCGTTCGATGATCAACACCGTCGCCCGAGGCGTCTTCGGCCTCTTGCGCAAGCGCCGGTGATGACGCTCGCCTGACTATCCTTCCTCCACCCCGAGCCGGCGGATAGGGTGCGCCGTCACGACAGGAGGAGAGATGCCGGGCAAGTTCGTCATCAAGAAGGGGTCCACGGGGAAGTTCCGCTTCAGCCTGCTGTCCACGAATGGCCAGGTCGTGGCGACGAGCGAGGCGTACAACTCGAAGGCGTCGGCGAAGAACGGGATCAGGTCGGTACAGAAGCTGGCGGCCGATGCCGTGATCGAGGACCAGACCACCAAGGAGTGGGCTGCGGGCGAAGAGGCTCGCAAGGCGGCTGCCGCAGCGAAGAAGGCCAAGAAGGCATCGGCCAAGAAGGCAGCGGCAAGGAAGTCCGCCGCCTCCGCCCCGATCGCCTGACCCCTCCCCGAAATCTGACCGGCCGGGGGGCGAGTGCGGCGCGGCCCGCGGTGGGGACCGGGTCGGAAGGAAGCTTGACGCATGCGGGAGCGTCGGAGCTGCCAGGTGTAGGGGGCTTCCTGGCCCCCACCGCATGTTGCCGCGGAAGATCCTTCGTCACACCCACGTCGCGGCTTGAGCGCGAAAGCGAGAGGGATGCCGGCGGTACGGTGACCCGATGCTGGCGGAAACGCCGTTCCTCGGAGAGGATCTCCTGCCGCTTCTCGTCCTCGCTCTCGGGGGTGCGCTCGCCGTCGGAAATCTCCTCGCTCTGGTGCGGCCACCCCGGCAGGCGCGGCCCGGCGAGCTCACCCGGGCACCCCTCGGTCGCAGCCTGGTGATGCTCGGCGTCGGCCTCGTCGCCGCCGTCTGGGCCGTGGCCAGCTTGACCTCGAGCTGAGCCCTCCGACCTAGCAAGGGCGACGGTGGCGACTACGAACGGCAGCCCTTCACGCTGCTGCGGTGAGGCACGACCTCCGGCACGAGGCCGGGGTCAGGATCCCTTCAGCTCGGCCAGCCGCTGCTCGATGCGGTCGCGCTCGCGCAGCAGGGCAACTCGCTCGGCCTCGGGCGACTCGACGAAATCCACGATTGCGCTGACCGCCTGCTGGATGTCCGCCACGGCCTCCGGCTTGAGCTCGCTTCCTCTGCGGTCCGCGGCAGGGACCTCGCCGTCGTAGGGAACGATGGCGGCCAGCGGCACGCCGAACTCCCCGGCCACCTTCTCGAAGAACTCTGCGTCGCCGGGCAGCTTGGCCTTGTTCCCAACGCCAGCCATGCGCGGAATGCCGAGCTCCTCGGCCAGCTGGATGGTGCGGGCGGCCGTGAGGATCGACTTCTGGGTCGGCTCCATCACGATCAGGAGGACGTCGGCGTAGGCGAGCGTGCCTCCTGACCGGCTCAGGTGCTCGAGGCCGGCCTCCATGTCCACGAGCGTCACTTCGGCCAGCTCGTCGATCGCCGACCCGAGGATGCTGCGGACGGCGGCGTGGCTCGTGCACGTGCAGCCGGCACCGGCCTGGTCGACCCGCATGGCGTGGAGCAGGGTGACGCCGGACGGAGTGGGAAGGCCGAAGGTGTCGACCAGTCGCTCAGGCGTCCACTCGACCATGCCCCCGACGGCGAGGCTGCGCGGCACTACCGGGGCGCTGTTGGCGGTCTCCTCGTCGAGGCCCAGGCTGATGGCCAGGTTGGGGTTCGAGTCGGTGTCGATGGCCAGGACCCGCTTGCCCCGCGCCCGGTACTCCCGGCAGATCAGAGCCGAGAGGGTGGTCTTCCCGACACCGCCCTTCCCGACGACGCCGACCTTCACCGGGCGCTCACTCTTGCCAGGCGGGTGTCGAGGGCGTCGAGGCGGCTCTCGAGCTCCCGGATGATGTCGTTGCGCGTCTTGGGCTCGGGCCGGCAACAGCCGCAGCCGCTGTCGCTGACCGTGCCCGTGCTGGTCGAGGTGGCGTTTGCCATTGTCGCCTCCGCATCTATGGTTCCTCGGGCGCCGAGAACATCATTCTGGCGCACTCCGGGCGTGTCCGGTTGCGGAACCTCCGTCGTTCCCCTCTGCTCTGGTGGTCGCCTCGTTGCCTCCGATGCAGAGAAAGGCGGAGGCGGCGACGCGGTCCCCCTGCGCGGCGGCGGCATGCGCCAGCGCGAGGGCAGGACGCTCCCCCTCCCGCAAACGCTCGTGAAGCGAGACCATCATCGACACCGTCGCGTCGTCGGAGACGGGCAGCACCGGGGCGATGACGGTGGGCACGCCCAAGCCCAGGAGGGCGGTTGCCGAGCCGAGCAGCTCGTCGCCGGTACGCACCTCCGCCACCGCCGCATCACAGGCCGAGAGCACGACGAGGCGGGGAGCGATCTTGACCTGCTCGAGGTCGTAGACGGTCAGCGGGCCGTCGGCGAGGAGGACGGAGGAGAAGAGCGGGCTGTCGGCGCGGAAGCTGCCGTGGGCAGCGAGGTGCACGACGTCCGCCTCCTCCATGGCGGCGAGCACGTTGGCTGCCGTCGCCTCGGGACCGGCGAGGACATCCGCTTCCCCGTAGAGCCGAGCCAAGGCGTCGACCTCGGCCTCCGCTCCGGGGAGCTGCGGCCCGGCGACGAGCACGACGCGGCGCGTGGTCGAAGGAACGGGGCCGGTTCCTCCCGGTGCCAGCCACAAGGAGGCACTCGGAGCGATCGTCAGCTCCGACCCGACCAGGCTCGGAAGCCCCGGCCACGGCAGGTTGTGCAGTAGGCCGGTGGGGACGATGACCAGCGGCCGGTCACGGTCGAGGGGCAGGGGTGAAACGAGCAGCTGGTCGAGCCGGGAGCCGGCAGCGACGACGGCCTCCTGGGCCGAGGCGCGGGAGCGACCCCAAAGCAGCCGGTGCAGGGCGAACAGGAGGTAGCGCTTCTCTTCCTCCACCGGTGCCGTGGGGCCGAGCTCGTGGAGGCGGACCCGTTCGTGCGTCACCGTCAGTGCGTAGAGCCGCTGGCCGTGCGCCACGTACTCGACGAGCGTCCGCTGACCCAGGGCCCGACGGAGGGCAGGAACGTCGATGGCGCCGCGGACGGCGGGCCGATCGTCTTTGATCTGCAGGGTCCGCTGGCGGACGGCCTCCTCGAAGGCGGCGGCCCGTGCGTGCAAGGCACGCCGTGACCCGGGGTTGAGCGAGGCTTCCAGCAGCTCTGAGCGAACTCTCCGCAGGTCGCGCAAGGAAGAAGCCAGGTGCTCGTCGGTGGCGGGCCGGTCCAGCGAAGCCCGCAGTGCGCCCGCCCGCCAGCGTTCGGCCCAGCAAAGCACGTCGCGGGGGCGACCGTCGGCCAGGGCCAGGGACACACCGAGGCGGGCGAGCTCGCGACCATGGCTGGCAGCGTTCGCCCGCAGCTCGGTCGCCCCGAGAGTGGCCCGGTACTCGTCGACGACAGCGATGCCCCGGGCAAGGGCCCGTTTCGCTCCCCGCCGGTCCTCCTCGGCCAGCCGGAGGAGGGCGGTGGCGAGCCAGGCCTGGGCCCGGAGCTCGGCTGTACCCCGGCGGCGGGCGGCGCCAGCTTGTGCCAGCTCGGCTCGGGCGATGGCAGGCCGATCAAGGGCGAGGGCGACGCGGCCGGCGAAGGTCCGCACGTGCAACGCCTCGACGGGCCAGCCGTGGGCCTCGAGCTCGGCGGCAATCCGCCGGCACCGGGAGAGGAGGCCGGCCGGTGGGACGTGTTCGTCCTGCACGGCGAGCACCTCGGCTTGGATCGCCACGTACCGAGCCAGCGCCGCCCACGGCAGCCAGCCGGCGGCACGAAAGCCCCGCGCCGCGCGAAACGCCTCGTCGGCGGCCCGCTCGTACTTGCCTTCGGCGAGGAGGGCCCGGGCCAGAAGGAGCCGTGACTCGGTGAGGTGGGCACGGTCACCGACCTGCTCGAGGGCGGCGACCGCGGCCTCAGCCGCCCTCCGTGCTTCGACCACGAGGCCGGCGAGCAGCAGGATCTGGCAGCGGTCCGCCTCGAGGACAGCCAGCAGTCGGTGGGGACTCTCGAGCGCCTGGTAGGCCCGCTCCGCCCGCTCGAACGCGGCGAGGGCGTCGGGAAGCCGCCCCCGCCGGCCTTCGGCGAAAGCGATGTTGTGTGCGGCCATGGCCGTGAGCAGGGGCAGCTCGTGCTCAATGGCGATGCGCTCGGCCTCGCCCAGGTCCTCGAGGGCGGGGGCGAGCTCGTCCTGGTAGGCGTAGATGATCCCGCGGTTGAGGCGGAGACGGGCGATGGACGTGACGTCGCCGGCCCGCTCGAGCAGGCGCAGCGCCCGGCGGTAGGCCCCCAAGGCCTCGTCGTGCCGGCCCGTCCGCTGGAGCACGAGGCCGTACAGCATCTCCACCATCCCGCGGGCGGCGGGTGGGGCGGTGGCGCGGGACTCCCTCACCTCGCGCTCGGCTTGGACGGCGTCTCCCAGGTTGAGGAGGGCGATCGCGAGCTGAGCCCGCGCCAGGGCCTCTTCCTTCGCCAGCCCGTGACTCGTGCTCACGTCGACCGCCCGGCGGTAGCTGCGAGCCGCCTCCTTGATCCGACCGAGCTCCTGGAGAGCCAGACCGGCAGCGAGGCTCCCAGAGGCCTCCACGCGCGCGTCCTTGCTGGCCTCAACCAGCTGCGTCACCCGGCTGAGAACGCTTGCCGGATCACGGTGTCTCCGTTCGGCCAGCTGCTGGATCTCGTCGAGCACGGCCGCCGGCTCCATTGAGCGGCATGCTAGAGAATCCATCTGTATTTCCACGTCCGATTCTCGACTCGTTCTGTGGGCGGATCAGGGGGAGCGCATGGTGAAGGACGGAAGTAACGGCGAGAACGACCGTCTCCGGGCGGAGTGTGAGGACGTCAAGGTCGGATGGAAGGACCGGGTGCGGTTCTCCAGTCGCGGGGGCATCCCGGTGGCCTACCGGCCCCGGGAGATCGTCACCGACCGGCCAGACGAGGCCCGGTCATGGATCCTCGGCAGGGCGGGAGAGCACGAGAATCTCCGCGAGGAATTTGAGCGAATCGAAGTCGTCGACGTGGGCGGCCTGGGAGAGTCGTTCGGGCGGCTCAAGTCCGTGCCCGATGAACGCGCGCTCGTCGACGAGATGCGTAAGGACGGGTTCAAGGCTCAGCTGAACCACGTCTACTTCACTCACTGCGGCTGGTGCCCGCCCCATCCGGCGATGTGGTCCTCCGGCGGGCTCGCCAACCCGGCGTTCGCCAACCCGGCGTTCGCCAACCCGGCCTTCGCCATCCGGAGCACCGGCCTGCGACGGAGCAGCGCCCGGCCGCCGACCTTGGAGGAGAGGGAGGCCGAACTCCTGACCGCTCGGATCACCAAGGCGCCCGACCCGGACGCCCCCAAGATCATCGTCGTCGACACCGGACTGGCCGGCAGCCACCAGCCGCACGCCCTCACGACAGCAAACGGGATCCTGGCCGCCGAGGGAGCCGACCTGGACCAGCCCGACTCGGACCAGAACAAGGTGCTCGACGGCGCCGCCGGTCACGGCACGTTCATCGCCGGACTGATCAGGTCGGTGACCCCGGGATGCCAGGTGACCGTCCACCGGGTGCTCCGCACCTACGGGGACGGCGACGAGGCCACGATCGTCCACTGTCTGAATGAGCTCGAGAGCGACGAGAACACGATCCTCAACCTGTCGTTCGGCGGGTACGTGTGGGAGGAGCCTGCCCTGTTGGCCAGCGCCGTGCGACGCTTCCAGAGCGGCGGGGGCGTGGTGGTCTCCTCGGCGGGCAACGACGGCACGTGCCAGCCGAGCTACCCGGCGGCTCTCCCGGACGTCGTGTCGGTCGGGGCGGTCGGTCCCACCGGTCCGGCGGCGTTCACCAACTACGGACCGTGGGTCCGGGCCTGCGCTCCGGGCGTGAGCCTCGTGAGCATGTTCTTCGAGGGCTTCGAAGGAGTAGGGATGCCGGGCTCGGAAGGGCTCGACCCCGACAACTTCGAGGGGTGGGCGGAGTGGAGCGGCACGTCGTTCGCCGCGCCCGTCGTCGCCGCCTCGCTGGCCCGGATGATGAAGCTGATGGGATGCCCGGCGAAGGAAGCGGTCGAGCGGCTGATCGACCATCCCTCCCTGATGCGGCTCCCCTACCTCGGAACCGTCGTCAACGTGATCTGACGCACACGTCGCCGGTTCTCCCGATGAGAGCGGGTGACGGGAATCGAACCCGCGTCTTCAGCTTGGGAAGTCGATCGGGGTGAAGGTCTTGACCTGCTGAAACGCACGAAACGCCTGGTCAGCCGCCATCTTCAATATGCGCTGGATGACCCTGTTGCTCCCTGTTCCTCCCTCGTTGTGGCACGGATCTGGCACGACCGCCGGGGCCACGCACCCACTCAAGGACCCACTCAAGGCAGGCCTCCGTTCGACGTTCCGCTCCCATGGTCCTCGATGGACTCTTCGTTCCATTCATACGGAAAGGCCGATGCCGGCCCGGCGGGTCACCTTCGCTTCCGGGATGCCGTCGACGTAGGTGACGTGGTTGGTGCGGACGGCGGGGACGGTGTCGCCCGGCACGATGACGCCGACGAGATTGAGGGGGTCGGTCGCGTTGACGACGACCCGCTCGCCGGTTCTCGGCGCTTTGCGTACGTGGGCCAGCTGTTCCACGGCCGCCGCCAAGGCGTACTGCTCGCCGCCGAACCCGGCCACGAAGCGTCCGCCCCGCACCAGCCCGCGGTCTTCGAGGCGCCGCAGCGCCCACTGGATGTCGCGCCAGGACAGGCGGAGGGAGTCGCGCACGTAGAGGGCTCGGAAGACCACTCCCCAGCGGTTGAGCAGCTGCTCGGCGACCGCTTCGGCGAGCTCCTCCCCGTCGAGCTGGTCCCCGGGGACGGGAACCAGCGACCACCGGCCGGCCGAGGCGCTCGTCACGGCGGTGGCGCGGGAGAATCGCGAGATGGGTCGGGCTCGAGGAGAGCTGCGAGCGCCGCCGACCCGGGCTCGGATGGGTCCGAAGCCGTCGGACATCACCAGACCCCGAGCCACCCCGTCCCACAG
>JALZEC010000159.1 GCA_030862235.1 Actinomycetota bacterium
CAACGCCTCGGCATGGCCAACCTCGACTGGCTCGTCGTGCGGGACCTGTTCGCCATCGAAAGCGCGACGTGGTGGAAGGACGGTCCCGAGGTCGAGACCGGCGAGATCGTGCCTACCGCGTGCCGGACCGAGGTGTTCCTGCTCCCCGCCGCCTCCCACGTCGAGAAGGAGGGCACCTTCACCCAGACCCAGCGGATGCTCCAGTGGCGGGAGAAGGCCGTCGAACCGGAAGGCGAATGCCGCTCGGAGCTGTGGTTCTTCTACCACCTCGGGCGGATCATCCGGGAGAAGCTGGCGGGGTCGAGCGACGAGCGCGACCGTCCCATCCTCGAGCTCACCTGGGACTACCCCACCCACGGCCCCCACGACGAGCCCAGCGCCGACGCCGTCCTGCGTGAGATCAACGGATACGACCTGAACACCGGCGAACTCCTCGACACCTTCACCCAGATGCGTCCCGACGGCTCGACGTCGGGGGGATGCTGGATTTACACAGGCGTGTACGCCGGCGGCGTGAACCGGGCGGCTCGGCGCAAGCCCCGATCCGAGCAGGACCACGTCGCCGGCGAGTGGGGCTGGGCCTGGCCCCTGAACCGCCGCATCCTCTACAACCGCGCCTCGGCCGATCCCGAGGGCCGGCCTTGGAGCGAGCGCAAGGCCTACGTGTGGTGGGATGCCGAGAAAGGCGAGTGGACAGGTCTCGACGTCCCCGACTTCGAGCGTCGGAAACCGCCGGACTACGAGCCGCCCGCCGGCGCCACAGCGGAGACGACCATCGGCGGCAGCGATCCGTTCATCATGCAGGCCGACGGGAAGGGCTGGCTGTACGTACCGACCGGGCTCCTCGACGGACCGCTGCCCACGCACTACGAGCCCGCCGAGTCGCCGGTGCGGAACCCGCTGTACCGGCAGCAGGCCAGCCCGGCCCGCCAGGTGTTCCCTCACCCCGCCAACCTCATGCAGCCCGGCCCGCAGACCGAGGGCAACGACGTCTTCCCGTTCGTGTTCACGACGAGCCGCCTCACCGAGCACCACACGGCGGGCGGGATGAGCCGCTACGTCCCCTACCTCGCTGAGCTGCAGCCCGAGCTGTTCATCGAGGTGTCCCCCGCGCTGGCCGCCGAACGGGGGCTGCGCCACCTCGAGTGGGCCCACATGATCACCGCCCGCGCCGCCGTCGAGGCGCGCGTCCTCGTGACCGAACGCCTGGCTCCCTTGCCTGTGGCGGGTCGGGTCGTCCACCAGATCTGCATCCCCTACCACTGGGGACAGGGTGGCGCGCTGACGACCGGGGACGCGGCCAACGACCTCTTCGGCATCACCCTCGATCCCAACGTCCACATCCAGGAGTCGAAGGTCGGCGCCTGCGACATTCGTCCGGGCCGACGCCCGAGCGGTCGGGCGCTGGGGCTCTACCTGGAGGACTACCGGCGCCGGGCGGGGATCACCGTGGAGACCGGGAACGAGCCGTGACCGTCGACCTGAGACAGGAGGGGACCGACCGACCGTGACCCACCGCGGCAACCGCCTCTTCGGACCACTCGACCCGACTTCCGACGCCGGCTACGACTCGCCGCCGAAGCGGGTGGCCTTCTTCACCGACACCTCGATCTGCATCGGATGCAAGGCGTGCGAGGTGGCGTGCAAGGAGTGGAACCTCGTGCCCGACGACGGGCTCGAGCTGCTGGGCACGTCCTATGACAACACTGGGATGCTCTCGGCGAACACCTGGCGCCACGTCGCCTTCATCGAGCAGGACCGAGCCCCGACATCGGCCAACGAGAGCGGGGTGGATGTCCGCTGGCTCATGATGTCCGACGTCTGCAAGCACTGCACCCACGCCGCCTGCCTCGACGTGTGCCCGACGGGTTCGCTGTTTCGAACCGAGTTCGGGACGGTCGTCGTCCAGGAAGACGTCTGCAACGGCTGCGGGTACTGCATCCCCGCCTGCCCCTACGGGGTGATCGACCAGCGCAAGGGCGACGGGCGCGCCTGGAAGTGCACGCTGTGCTACGACCGGCTGAAGACGGGCATGGAACCTGCCTGCGCCAAGGCCTGTCCGACCGACTCCATCCAGTTCGGGACGCTCGAGGAGCTGCGCCAGCGGGCGGGGCGGCGGGTGGAGGAGCTGCACGAGGCGGGCGTGACCTCCGCCCGCCTGTACGGGGAAGACCCCGACGACGGCGTGGGCGGCGCCGGCTGCTTCTTCCTCCTCCTGGACGCGCCGGAGGTCTACGGGCTCCCGCCCGACCCCGTCGTCACCACCCGCGACCTGCCGGCAATGTGGCGGAGGGCCGGGATGGCCGCGCTCGCTCTCACCGCCAGCGCCGTCGCCGCTTTCGCTCGAGGACGTCGATGAGCGGGTCGCCGGCGGACATCGGCGCCGGCACCGGGGAGAAGGGCGGTCGGGCGGCTCGTGACCAGCCAATGGTCCCCAAGGCGGAGTTTCGCTCGTACTACGGGCGACCGATCATCAAGCAACCCGTGTGGAAGAGGGATATCCCGGCCTACTTCGTGACCGGAGGTCTCATGGCCGGTTCCTCTCTGCTCGCCGCCGGTGCCGACCTGGTGGGCAACACCCCACTCCGCCGGGTGGGCCGCCTGACCGCTGCCGTCAACCTCGGGGTCGGCACGTACTTCCTGATCCACGACCTCGGCCGCCCCGGGCGGTTCCTCAACATGCTGAGGGTGCTCAAGCCCACGTCGCCGATGAGCGTCGGCACCTGGCTCCTGGCCGCGTACGGCCCCTCGGCCGCACTCGCCGCCGCAACCGAACTGACAGGCCGTCGTCCCGCACTCGCCCGGGCAGCCGGCCTGGCTGCAGCGGCGACGGCACCCGCAGTCGCGACCTACACCGCGGTGCTCACCGCCGACACTGCTGTACCCGCCTGGCACGACGCCTACCGCCAGCTCCCGTTCCTGTTCGCCGGCAGCGCGGCGGCTTCCGCCGGAGGGTTGGCCATGGCGCTCGTTCCGCCGAATGACGCGCAGCCCGCCCGTCGTCTCGCCGGGCTCGGCGCCGCCCTCGACCTCGCCGCCGTCGAGCACATGCACCGGCGGATGGGTCCCTCGGCCGAGCCCCACCGCGTGGGCACGGCCGGCAAGCTCGGCAACTGGGCTCGGGGGCTCACTGCCGGGGGTGCCGTCCTGGGGATCTTCTTTGGCCGGCGGAGCCGCCTGGCCGCGGTCGCGTCGGGCCTCGCCTTGGTCGGCGGCTCCGCCTGCACCCGCTTCGCCGTCTTCCATGCCGGGTTCCAGTCGGCGGCGGACCCGAACTACACCGTCGTGCCCCAGCGCCAGAGAGTGGACGCCGGTCGAGCCGTGCGGGCCCACCAGGTAGAGGCACGTGACCGATCGAGCGAGCGCGCCCCTGCTGAGTGACGCCGGTCGGTCGTGAGTTAGGTCTCAGGCAGTGGCGGGTAGCCTTGCTGCCGGTCGCGCGCCCTGTGACAGGCGCGACACTCCCCGGGAGATCCGCTCTTGACGAACACGCCAACCGTCGTCGGCATCAACCGCACCCAGGACGGGTCGATTGCGGTCGCCGTCGGCGAGTCCGACGTGTACAGCCTGCAGAAGGAGCGGGTGACACGGCGCAAGCACCACTGGGGCCGGCTGGGCGACCTCCCGAACCTCTACCACCCCCGTCTGCCACAGCTGGCTCAGCCCGTCGACCTCGTCGTCGAGTGTTACTCCTCTGACTCGGAGTTCGCCCGCCTGGACGCCTATCACGACGAGCTCTTGGGCACCCTCAGGTTCCGTCACCAGCCGGAGCTCGTCCGCATCTCGCACCATCTCTCCCACCTCTACAGCGCCTTCTTCCCCTCGCCGTTCGAGCGGGCGGCCGTCATGGTCGTCGACGCCCAAGGCAGCTACGCAAGAGACTTCACCGAGTCGTTCCCGGGTGGGGAGCGGGTGGCACCCGACCTCCTCGAGGTCGCGTCCTTCTACCGTTGTGAGCGAGGACGGATCGAGTGCCTGGGGAAGCAGCTGTGGGACGGGGACTGGAACCGGCCCGCCGGCCTCGGCTGCTTCTACTACAAGCTCACGCGGATGATCTTCCCGGAGGGTGAGGGGGCCGAGGGGAAGGTGATGGGCCTGGCCCCGTTCGGTCGGGTGGGATCGATGGACCTGCCCGATCTCATCGTGGACGAGAACCAGGTGCTGATCCCCGACGAGTGGCTCAAGGTGTTCGAGGAGCGCGAAGCCTTCCTCTACTCCCCTGAGCCCGCCCGGTTCGAGGTGGCGGCCAACCTCGCCGCCGAGGGCCAGCATGCGTTCGAGACGGCCGTGCTCAAGCTCGTGCAGTGGCTGTACGAGCAGACCGGAGAGACCAACGAGACGAATCTGTGCTTCGTGGGCGGGACAGCCCTCAACTGCTCGGCCAACGGCCGGATCATCCGGGAGGGGCCATTCGAGCGGGTGTTCATCCCGCCGAGCCCGCACGACGGCGGGACGGCACTGGGCTGCGCTCTCTACGGGCTCATCGAGTGTCTGGGCGTGGAGAGCCGGTTCCGCTGGGTCAATGACTTCCTGGGGCCGGAGCTCGACCAGGCGGAGGTCGAGGAGGCAGTGCGGGCGCTGCCCGCCGGTCTTCGTGCCGAGAAGCCCGACGATCTTGTCGGTCGCGTGGTCGATCTCCTCGACAGTGGTCGAGTCGTCGCCGTCTGCGAGGGAAGGAGCGAGTCTGGCCCCCGCGCCCTCGGGCACCGGAGCATAATCGCCGACGCGAGAAGTCCAGCGATGCGGGACTTCATCAACGCCAAGGTCAAAGGGCGGGAGTGGTTCCGCCCCCTGGCCCCGCTCGTGCTGGCCGAAGAGGCGTCCCGCATCTTCGACGTCGACCGTCCCGCGCCCTTCATGCAGTACGCGGCGGACGTCCGTCCCGAGCACCGTGCTGCCCTTCCCGCCATCACTCACGTGGACGGGTCGGCCCGCCTCCAGACGGTGGAACGGGTGAACACCCCGTTCCTGCACGCCATCCTCGAGCGCTTCGCCCAGCGCACCGGGTGTCCCGTCCTGCTCAACACTTCCCTGAACGAGAAGGGCGACCCCCTGGTGGAGACGGCCGAGGAGGCGATCCACTGTCTGGCTTCGACCTGGATGCACGCGCTGGTGCTGCCGCCCTACGTCGTTATCAAGGTGGGCGAGCCACCGATTCCGGGGACGGTGCCAGTCGACGCCAGGGCTGACGGCTAGCGCGAGCTGAGGCGGCCGAGCACGTTGTGCGTGACCTGGTCGACGACGGGGTTTCGCCCGAGTAAGCGCGGCCAGTCCGTGGTCGCTCCGCTGAACACGGTCCCGTTGCCGGTGTAGAGCCCCATCGTTGCCGCCCGGTTGCCGACGCCCCAGCCGCTGGGGGCGACATCGCCGACCCCCACGATGACGAAGCTCTCCGGCGTGCCGTCGTCGCCCGTGGCCGTCGCCATGCCCGAACGCTCGAACGCGCATCGGTCGAAGTGGGCGCCATCGCACTCGTAACCCACGAGGTACTCGTCCGACCGGTCTCCGAATGTCGCACCTTCCGACACGCCGGATCCGTCGAACACCCAGTGGTCGGCGTTCTGGACGCGGTACCCGACAGGAACGGGGTGATCGTCACCGTCCCGCTCCCCGCCGTTGCGGAAGCTCACGCCGGTGAGCGTGTTCTCCGGCTCGTACCCGGCCGCGGGGTCGGACCACTCCGTCACACGGCGGAACGAGCAGTCGTCATCGAAGGTGACTCGCCACCAGCACGTGTTGCCTCCGAAGAAGGCCACGTTGTGGCCCTGGCCGATGGCGCCGGCGACGTTGCTCCGCATGTCGTCGGTCCAGTACTCGTCGTGTCCCGCGCTCACCAGAAGCGGGTATCGGCCGAGCAGCTCGAGGTCGGCGTCGGCGTGGACATCGAGGTCGGTGCAGAAGTCGACGACGTAGCCGTTCCGTTCCAGCCATGAGATGAACCGGGCGTCCCAGTGGATGAAGGTCTGGCGCGGCGTCGGGTCGAACGGGTCGAAGTTGGCGAGGTCGGAGGGCATTCCGCCGGTGCCTCCACCGGGCCGGCGAAAAGAGACACAGGGAGGCACGGCTACGGGAAGCTCTCCGGCGGCCGGGAGCGTGTAGAGCGACCATGACACGGGCCCGTCGGAGACACAGTTGTAGGCGTGATACGTGAGCAGCGGGAGCTTGTACAGGATGCGGGCGGCAGGATCCCGCTGCTGGTTGCGGACGACGAACAGGGCTCGCGCCTGGCGCCCGTCGACATTCGCTTCTCCCTCCGGCGGGCCCTGCTCGACCAGCACGGCCACGTACACGCCCGGGGCCCAGTGTTCATCCACCGAGAATCGGTATGCCGGCCACGCAGGCAGCTGCTCCCCGTGGAGTCCCACACCTTCCTGTCCCCAGTCCTGGTGAGGGAGGTGGTCGGGAACTCGCCGTCCCGCATTCCACTCCGAGGCGGCGACGAGCGAAAGCGTCGCTCCGAACCGGTAGAAGTCGACGCGGAACCGGGGCGAGTCCGTGGAGACCCGAAGCACAAGCTCGTCGCCTCGCAAAACCGACGGGTGTTCGGGATAGGCGCGTATCACGTCGCCGGCTGATCGTACCGGAGGGGCGCGCTGCCGTTGCCGTTAGCGTGCGGGCGCGTGAGGATCGGGCGGTATCGCATCGACGCGCTGATCGATGGCGAAGGGCACCAGCCGGCCACCGAGGTCTTCCCGGGCACGACTGCGCAGCAGTGGCAGGGCCACCACTCGCTGCTCGACGAGGAGGGCCGGCTCACCATCGCCGTCGGCGCCTTCCTCGTGCGCAGCGTGGATCGGACCCTCCTCATCGACCTGGGTTACGGCCCAGGCGCCCTTGGCAAGATCAGAACCGGGCGAATGTTGGGGTCGTTGCGGGCACTCGAGGTCGATCCCTCGGAGATCACCGACATCGTGTTCACTCATCTCCACCGGGACCATGTCGGCTGGGCTTCCGTCGACGGCGTTCCCCAGTTCCCAAACGCCATCTTCCGCTGCCGCCCCGCCGATTACGCGTACTTCGTCACCGCCGGCCGGGGCGACCCGTCCATCCTCGAGCGACTGCGGCCGTGCTTGGATCGCTTCGAGAGCTTCGACGAGGGCGCGCTCTTCCCCGAGGTGACGATTCGCGATGCCCCCGGACATACGCCCGGTTCGTGCGTCGTCCTGTTCTCGTCCGGGACCGAGCGTGCCGTTGTGCTCGGCGACGTGGCCCACAGCCCGGTCCAGCTCCTCGAGCGCGAGTGGAACACCCTCTACGACCTCGACCCCGTGCTGGCCCGAAGGACACGCCAGCGCCTCCTGCACGAGCTCGAAGGCGACTCCTTCCCGATGGTGGCCGGCATGCACTTCCCGGGGCTTCGATTCGGCCGCCTCCTCGAGTTCGAGGGTCGGCGACAGTGGATGGTCCGTGGATGAGGCCGACTTCAGTCAGGAAAGTGCTGGCGCGCCCATGCGGCTATGGCCGAGCTCCCCTAGCCAGTTCACGATCTCCGGCCAGAGCCGGGCGTGGGCACCGGCGCCGACCAAGACGCCGACATGCTGCAGAGCCACGCCGCGGTCCCCTTCGTACCGGAGGAGCACTTTTCGAGGACTGGCGGCGGCGTCGTGGAAGGGAACTACCGACTGGGGCGGGATGATTCGGCTCGTCGGGTTGACGACGGTGAGCAGCGGGCAGCGCACCAGCTTCGGTCCGATCCGACGACCTCCGAGCAGGAGCTCGCTCCGCATGAACCGGTCCCGCCTGT
>JALZEC010000163.1 GCA_030862235.1 Actinomycetota bacterium
GCCCACGGCCACGAGCACGGCCGTCGCCAGTAGCGGGCGCCCGCGGACGCGAAGCCGGGCCATGCCAGACCCTAGGGTCCTTCGAGGGCGTCAGGGGGCCGGGCGCACCTGGGCCAGGAGGTTCTCCAGCGAGGCCATCCGCACCCCACCTACCACCTTGGCCGCCACCCTGCCGTCGGGGGTCACCAAGTAGGACTCCGGGACGCCGGCCACGCCCCAGTCGAGCGCCACCCGGCCCTTGGGATCGACGACCATCGGCCAGTCGCCCCCCTCCTCCTGGCGGTACTGGCGCACGGCGCTCTCGGAGTCGTCGTAGATCACGCCGACCACCTCGGCGTCTCCCAGCTGACGGTGGACGTCGGCGAAGCGGACGAGGTCGGGGTGTTCCTGGCGACACGGGACGCACCAGGTGGCGAAGAAGTTGACCAGCACCCACTTGCCCCGTGCCTGGCCCAGGTCGAACGGCTGCCCGTCGATCGTGGTCCCGGCCAGCTCGGGAGCGGGCTTGCCCAGCAGGGGTGACCGGGCGGCGCGGGTGCCGGGATCGGGCCGGGTGGCCAGCACCACGACCAGGAGGGCGACGACGACGCCCACGCTCAAGGCGGCCCACCGGGCCCGGTGTCCGCGCCGGTGGGGGAGGACCTCCGGCGTCTGTTGCTCGGTCAAACGGGTGGCCACTCGAGGCGGGCGAACCAGCGCTGGAGCGGGAGGAAGAGGTCCTGCCACCCGCCGGTCACGAACAGCACGCCGACGCCGATCAGCAGCACCCCGCCCAGGACCTCGATGCGCCGGCCATTGCGGCGGAGCCACGCCATCGAGCGCTGGGCCCGGGTGAATCCGACTGCGAGCAGCACGAACGGGATGCCCAGCCCGAGGGAGTACAGGGCGAGGAGCACCCCGCCCCAGGCGGCCGTTCCCGAGGCGCTGGCGGTGGCCACGATGGTGGCCAGTACGGGACCGGTGCACGGCACCCAGCCGGCGGCGAAGGCCATGCCCAGAGGGAACGCCCACGCCGGCCCACGCGGCACCCGGGCCAGGTCCATCCGCCGCTCGCGCTGCAACGCCGGTATGCGCAGGACGCCGGCCGTGATCAGCCCGAGCAGGATGATGACCACGCCGAAGCCGCGCACCATCGTGTCCCGGTTGCGCAGCAGGAGGTTGCCGGCCAGGGCCGCGCTCACGCCCAGGGCGGTGAAGACCGTCGTGAACCCGCCGACGAACAGCAGCGAGGCCTTGAGGGCCACCCCCCGCGCCTGGCGCTCGCCCAGCTCGGACACCGGAAGGGCCGAGACATAGGAGAGGTAACCCGGCACGAGCGGTAGGGCGCACGGCGAGCTGAACGAGATGAGGCCGGCGAGGACGGCCACGAACGGGAAGAGAAGGCCCTCCATCAGCGGTTTCGATCGTACCGTGGCCCCCCGCGAACCGGCCCGTCGGCGCCGATCGGCCCTGCCCGTACCCCACCCCAGGTGGGGTAGGATGAGCGCATGAAGTCCGAGCATCAGCGCGCCGTCCTCAACCGTCTCCGGAGCGCCCGCGGCCACCTCGACGCCGTCCTGCGCATGGTGGAGGAGGACGCCTACTGCCCCGACGTGATGAAGCAGCTCTCGGCTGTCCAGGGTTCTCTCGAACGCGCCAGCCGGCTCGTCCTGCGCAACCACCTGGAGACGTGCGTGGCCGCGGCCATGCAGGCGGGCCGGGTGGACGAGATCGTCGACGAGTTGATGGAAGCGCTCCGATACGACCGGGTCACCACCGGTCCGACGGGAGGGGTGGGGCGATGACGACGACCCGCCCCGAAGCCGCGACCGAGGCTGCCGTCGAGGTCGAGCTCGCCGTCTCCGGGATGACGTGCGGGTCCTGCTCGGCCCGGGTGGAGAAGACCCTCAAGCGCCAGGACGGGGTCGTCTCGGCCAACGTGAACCTGGCCAGCGAGCGGGCGACCGTCATCTACGACCCCGGTCGCATCTCGGTCGACGACCTGGTTGCCGCGGTGGGCAAGACGGGCTACGGCCTGGTGCCGGTCGAGCCGGCGGCCGAGCCCGCCGACCCCGAAGCCGAGCTGCGGCGGATGTGGCTGCGGCGCCTGCTCGTCGCCGGCCCCCTCGGCCTGGTCGTCCTCGTCCTGTCCATGGGGTTCATGAACGACGAGTGGGCCCGGTGGGCGGCCTTCATCCTCACCATCCCCGTCCAGTTCTGGGCCGGCTGGCCCTTCCTCCACCAGGCCGCCGTCCGCGCCCGCAGCCGCCAGGCGAACATGGACACTCTCATCGCCATCGGCACGCTGGCCGCCTTCGCCTTCTCGACCTACCAGGTGGTGCTCGCCCCGGCCCCCGCCGCCGACCCGGCTCACGTGGGTCACCCGGCCGACGCGGCGCCGGCCCATCTCCCCGAGCACTATTTCGACTCGGCCGCCCTCATCATCGCCTTCCTCCTCCTGGGCCGGTACTTCGAAGCGCGGGCAAAGGGCAGGGCGTCGAGCGCAATCCGCAACCTCCTCGAGCTCGGCGCGAAGGAGGCCTCCCTCGTGGTAGACGGGGGCGAGCAGCGTGTGCCCGTGGAGCGGGTGCGGGTGGGCGACGTGGTCCGGGTCCGGCCGGGCGAGAAGGTGCCGGTCGACGGTGTCGTGCTCGACGGCACCTCGGCCGTGGACGAGTCGATGCTCACCGGCGAGTCGGTGCCCGTCGACAAGGGTCCGGGGGACACGGTCGCCGGCGCCACCATCAACACCGGTGGCGTCCTCACCGTGCGGGCCACCGCCGTCGGGTCGGACACCGCCCTGGCCCAGATCGTCCGTCTGGTCGAGGAGGCGCAGGGGTCCAGGGCGCCGGTGCAGCGCCTGGCCGACCGCATCGCCGGGATCTTCGTGCCCGTCGTGCTAGTCCTGGCCGCCGCCACCCTCCTCGGGTGGTGGATCCTGGCCGGCGACGCCTCGGAGGGCCTGGTGGCCGCGGTCGCCGTGTTGATCATCGCCTGCCCGTGCGCCCTCGGGCTGGCCACGCCCACTGCGATCATGGTCGGCAGCGGGCGGGGTGCCGCGCTCGGCGTGCTGATCAAGGGGGGCGAGGTCTTCGAGCGGTCGAAGCGGATCGACACCGTCGTGTTCGACAAGACCGGCACCCTCACCAGCGGGAAGATGTCCCTCGGCGACGTCGTGCCGGTCGACGGGGTGGACGAGGCGGACGTGCTGCGGCGGGTGGGGGCGGCGGAGAGCGGGTCAGAGCACCCAATCGGGCGAGCGCTGGTGGAGGGAGCCGTGCAGCGGGGCGCGCAACCCCTGCCCACTGCCACCGACTTCGCCAGCCTCGCCGGCCACGGCGTGCGGGCCACGGT
>JALZEC010000185.1 GCA_030862235.1 Actinomycetota bacterium
GTCGAGGCCGGCCCGCCACAACGCCTCGTCGGCGGCCAGGTTGCCGACTCCGGCCAGGCGGGACTGGTCCATGAGCCGGGCCTTGAGGGGAGCGACGCTGGTGCCCAGCACCTTCTCGAGGGCGGACGGGGTGACGCTCAGCGCGTCAGGGCCGAGGCGGGACTCGGGCGGGTCGAGCTCGACTCCGCCCAGCCGGCGGGGATCGATCATCTGCAGGGAGCCGCCACCGCGGAAGCGCAGCCCGAACCGGTTCCAGCGCTCGAGGATCTCCTTCGACGTGTAGAGCAGCCACTCGACACCCGGTTGCCCGTCGATCACCAGCCGCCCGGCCATCCCGAAGCGGAGGCCGAGGACGGGGCCATGCTGCTGCGGCTCCGCCGTCCCGGCCGGGGACCCAACCCCCGCCTCCTCCGGAGCGTGGGTCCCCAGCCCCACGCCCGGCCGTCCGGTGTCGAGCAGGAGGAGCTTGCCTACCCGGCGGGTGCCGGTGACGGTCCGGCCGGTGAGGGCGGCCACGACGGCCTCCGCCGTGAGCCCGCGCTTGAGGTACCAGTCGTCATCGGCGGTCACGTCCTCGATCGTCCGGCCGACCACCGACTCGGCCAGCCGGCGGTAGCTCTCGACCTCGACCAGCTCGGGCACGAGGCGATTCTGGCGTCCCCTGACCGCTAGCCCAGAACCCGCCCGTACAGTGGGGCTCGTGGAGCGGGAGATCCTGCACTGGAAGCACCTGTACTCGGAGGTCGTCACCTCCGGTCTCTGCACGGGTTGCGCCGGCTGCGTGGTCGCCTGCCCCTACGACGTGCTCGGCTACGACCACACCAACGGCGTCTACAAGCCGTTCCACGTGGAAGAGGAGCTGGGACCGGCCAACTGCGGCCATGGCGAGAAGGGGTGCACGTCGTGCACCCGCGCCTGCCCCCGCTTCCGGGCGTGGGAGCCGGAGATCGACAACCACCTGTTCGGGCGGGCCCGCCGCACCGAAGAGGTGGACGGGATTTCCAAAGACATCATCCTGGCCAAGGCGGCCGACCCGGCGGTGGAGAAGGCGGGCCAGGACGGCGGCTTGGTCTCGGCCATCCTCATCTGGGCCCTCGAGCACAGCTACATCGACGCCGCCCTCGTGTCCTATCTGGAGGGGGACGGGACATCCTGGAAGGCGATTCCCGGGGTGGCCCGGACCAAGGAGGAGGTGCTGGCCGCCGCCGGCAGCCGGTACACGTACTCGGCCAACACGATGGCCTACGACGAGGCAGTGGCCGGTGGCGCCGAGAAGCTGGCCCTAGTCGGCATGAGCTGCCAGTCGTCGGTCCCGCCGGTGATGGACGTCCGCAAAGCGGGCAAGCCCGCCCGCCGCTTCGTGCTCAACATCGGCCTGCTGTGCTCCAAGACGTTCGACGACGCCATCTTCGAGGAGCTGCTCGACGCCAAGTACGGGTTGCCCCGCAAGGAGATCGCCAAGATGAACGTCAAGGGCGTCCTCCAGGTGTGGATGCGGGACGGGAGCTACCACGAGGTCCCGCTCAAGGAATGCCACGCATGGACCCGGGAGGGGTGCAAGATGTGCCCCGACTTCGCCGCCGAGCACGCCGACATCGCCACCGGCGGCATCGGGGCGTTCAACGACTGGACGCTGACCATCGTCCGCACCGACCTCGGGCGGGAGATCCTCATCAAGATGTTGGAGGACGGCACGATCGTCGGCCGACCAGGGGACGACGACCCGGCCGCCATCGAGCTGCTGCGCAAACTCTCGACCAAGCAACGCAAGCGGTGGCCCGAGACAGCGGTGCCCTTCCCCCGGATGATCCCACCGCAGAAGAAGAAGGCGGCCAAGAAGAAGGCGGACGACGGGGTGGCGGACGTGCCCTCGAACACCCCGCCGCCGGGCGAGGCCCAGCCGGCGCAGGCCGCCGAGCCGGGCGAGGCCCAGCCGGCGCAGGCCGAACCGGCCTCGGCCTGACGCCCCCGACCGCCGGCCACATCCCTGCGAGACATCCTCACCCTCGTCCTCGGCGTGCTGACGGGCGTGCTGTCAGCCGCCTTCGGCATCGGAGGGGCGACCCTCTCCACGCCGGGTGTGCGCGTGCTCGGGGTCTCGGCCCTCGACGCGGTGGGCACGACGCTCCCATCGATCCTGCCCAGCGCCGTGGCCGGCGCCGCCCGCTACTGGCGGGAGGGGCTGGTGGACTGGGGCCTGGTGGCGACAACCGCGCCGGTGGGAGCGGCGATGGCCGTGCTCGGCTCGCTCCTCGCCCACGAGGTGCCCGGGGACGGGCACTGGCTGATGGTGGCGACCGCGGTGATGCTGGCCCTGGTCGCCATCCGCCTGGTCAGGGGCTCACCCGTGGTCGCCGGCGGTCGAAGTGCCCAGCGGTCGGGCCGAGGCTCGCTTGTGGCCAGGACGGGCATCGGCGCCGCCAGCGGGCTGCTGTCCGGCCTGCTCGGCGTGGGCGGGGGCGCCATCCTCCTCCCCGGATTCCTCCAAGTGCTGCGCCTGCCGACCAAGGAGGCGGTCGCTACGTCGCTGGCCTGCGTGGGGATCCTCGCCATACCGGGAACGATCACCCACGCCTTCCTGGGCGGCATCAACTGGCGGGTGGCCGGCCTGCTCGCGGTGGGCGTCGTGCCCGGCGCTCGACTCGGCGTCGCCGCCACCTTGCGGGCCAGTGAGCGGCGGGTGCGACTGGCCGTGTCGGCGTTCATGGGTGCGCTGGCCCTCTTCTACGGCGGGAGCGAGCTCAGGGCGGCGGTGGACCGGGACTGAGGCCCAGCAGCTCCCGGGCCCGGGCAAAGACGGCGTCGAAGGCCGGCTCGGTCAGCTTCCCTGTGAACGTGTTCTGCTGGCTGGGGTGGAAGGAGTCGACCAGCACCCGGCCGCCGGCGAGCGGGTGCTCCGCCAGGTGGCCAAAGGGGGGACGCCGGCCGTCACCCAGGAGCCGCCAGACGTTGTCGTGGGCGAACTGGCCCAGGGCGACCACCACCGACACCTCGGGCAGCAGCGCCACCTCCCGAGCCAGGTAGGGCAGGCACCGGTCCCGCTCCTCGGGCGTCGGCCGGTTGGCCGGCGGGGCGCAGCGGACAACGGCGGCCACGTACGCCCCGGTGAGCCGCAGGCCGTCGTCGGCGTGGGTGCTCGTCGGCTGGTTGGCGAACCCCGCCTTCCACAATGCCCGGTACACCCAGTCCCCCGACCGGTCGCCGGTGAAGACTCGTCCCGTCCGGTTCCCGCCATGAGCGGCCGGGGCGAGGCCAACCAGCAGCAGACGTGCGTTGGGATCGCCGAACCCAGGGACCGGCCGGCCCCAGTACTCCTCGTGCCGGAACGACGCCTTCCGCTCGGCCGCCACCTGCTCACGCCAGGCGACGAGCCGGGGGCAGGCCCGGCACGTGGAGATCTCCGCCGTCAGGCGCTCCAGCGGGTCCATCAAGGCATGAACGGTAGGTTGGCTCGCCTCATGCCTCGCGCTCCGCGGCCCCGGCCGACCCTCGTCCTGTTCGTCCGCCACGGCCAGACGTCGACCACGGGCAAGGTCCTGCCCGGACGAGCCCCGGGCCTCCACCTGTCGGAAACGGGCCAGAAGCAGGCACAGGCGGCAGCCGATGCCCTGGCCAAGGTCGAGAAGATCGCCGCCGTCTACTCGTCGCCGCTGGAACGGGCGCGGGAGACGGCGGCGCCCATCGCCGCCACCCGCGGCTTGAAGGTCAAGATGGACAAAGGGCTCCTCGAGGTCGACATCGGCGAGTGGACGGGCGAGGAGCTCAAGAAGGTTCGCAAGGCGCCGGAGTGGAAGATCGTGCAGGGACACCCGAGCGGGTTCCGGTTCCCCGGCGGCGAGTCCTTCCTCGACCTCCAGGCCCGTATCGTGGGCACCATCCATCGGCTCGTGGCCGCCCACCGGGGCGAAACCATCGTCACCGTGTCGCACGCTGACACCATCAAGGCGGCCGTGGGACACGCCATGGGCGCCCACCTCGACATGTTCCAGCGCATCACCATCTCGCCCTGCTCGATCACGCCTGTCCTCTACCACGACGGTGGGCCGATGGTGCTGGCCGTGAACTGGGTGCCCTCCCTGCTGGGCAAGCCGTCATGAGCGAGCAATGAGCGAGCAATGAGCGAGAGCTTCGAGATCCTCGAGGCCGACCACTTCACCACCGGGACGATCGGGCCCCCTGGGCAGCGGGTGTTCTTCCTGCAGGCCAGCCAGGGTGACCGGCTCCTGTCGCTTCGCCTGGAGAAGACCCAGGTGGCGGCCCTGTGCCGGTACCTGGAGGCGATGCTGGCCGACCTGCCTGCGCCGGGACCGCTGCCTCAGGACATGGACCTCGTCCAGCCGGTCGTGGCCGAATGGGTCGTCGGCTCGCTGGGCGTCACCTATGACGAGGAGGACGACCGCATCCTGATCGTGGCCGAGGAGCTGGTGGAGGAAGGCGAGGACGGGGCGTCGGCCCGCATCCGTGCCACCCGCGAGCAGATCGCCGCCTTCGTCCGGCACGGCACCGCGGTGGTGGCCGCCGGCCGTCCCCCATGCCCGCTCTGCGGCGCGCCGCAAGACCCGCAAGGACACCTGTGCGTCCGGCTGAACGGCCACCGCGACCTGGCGCCCTGACCCTCCTCACCGAAGGCGAGATCGCCCTTCGGGGACGGCTGCCCTGGAGCTCCAACGGGACCTTCCTCGTCGAGGTGTGCCACGAAGGCGGGTCGAGCCTGGCCGTGTACAAGCCCTTGCGCGGCGAGCGCCCGCTCTGGGACTACCCGCCCGGACTGTACCGGCGGGAAGTCGGGGCGTGGGTGGTGTCCGAGGCGCTCGGCTGGGGACTGGTCCCCGAGACGGTCATCAGGGACGGGCCCTTGGGGACGGGCTCGGTCCAGCGGTGGATCGAGGCCGATTTCGAAGAGCACTACTTCACCCTGCTCGAGCGGCCCGAACACCACCCGGCGCTCAAGGCCATCTGCGCCTTCGACCTCCTGATCAACAACGGCGACCGCAAGGGCGGCCACTGTCTCGTCGACGGCGAAGGACGGATCTGGGCGATCGACCACGGCCTGTGCCTGCATGCCCATCCCAAGCTGCGGACGGTGATCTGGGACTTCGCCGGCCTGCCGATCGAGCCGGAGCTGGTCGAGGACGTGGCCCGGCTGGCGCTGGCGCCCCCCGTCGCGCTCGAGGAGTTGGTGACCGGGGCCGAGCGGGAGGCGCTCGTAGCCAGGGCCGCCGCCCTCGTGCGCAAGCCGTTCTATCCCACTGCGCCCTCCCACCGCGCCTTCCCGTGGCCCCTCATCTGACCGTCGCCGAGCTGATCGATCTCGGCGACCTGGACGAGCTCCTGCGCCGGGTGGACGCCCTGTGCGACGACCGCGACTGGGACGGGCTGCTCGGCCTCCGGGATAGGTGCCGCATGGCGTTCGCCCGGGGCCGGCAGCTGTGGCCGGCGGCGGCCCATGCTGAGTACCGGTTGGCCGTGCAGGCACCGGGAAAGTGGGCGGCCTCAGTGGTCGGGGGCGGCGGCCCGTTCTCCCTCGGTCCGCTGACCGAAGTGGCGGCCTCGACCCACACGTGGGCCGAGCTGGGTCCCCACCTCCCTTCGTCCCCCGAGGCGGCGCTGGTCGCCCACGAGCGGGTCGTCCGGGGCGAGGACCTGTCGGGCGCGGCGGCCGACGTGGACAGCGGGGTGCTGGAGCTGCCCCTGCGCCTCCAGCCCTGGGAGCCCGTCTACCCCCTCGCCACCTACAGGCCCTACACCGCCGAGTTCGAGGACGTGGCCGCGCCCGACCGGGGGTGGCTCGTGGTGGACATGGACCGCGAGGGCGCGACGGTCGAGGTCGTGGACGACCCCGAGGCGGTCCACGCCCTCCTGGAGCTGGTGAGCGCGTGGACGACGCAGTCCAACGGTCGGGCGACGGCGGCGGCGGTGGTCGGGACGGCGAAGCACGCCATCGCCGCGGTCACGGGGGCGAGCCGGGTGCGGCTGGTGGAGGTCACGCCCGCCCATGCCCTCGCCCTCCTGGCCTGGGCGGCAGCCAGCGGCGGTGCGCACGGACGCCGTCGGGGCATGGCTTCGGGCCGCTTCGCCGCCTGGTGGACGCTCGCCGCCTTGGCCGGTGAGCTCGACGCCTGGCCGGACCTGGCCGGAAGCGGCGCCCTCGAACGGCTGCGCTGGTTCCGCTGGGAGCGCCTCGAGCCGTCGAGCGGCTGGGTCCTCCGGGTGGCGGCCGAGTCGCCCGCCGAGAACCGCGCCTGGGCCATGGAGGCGACCGACCAGGCCTGAAAGGCAGGCCTAGGTATCGGCCCGCCGCTCAAGAGCGGCGAGGCGGCGCTCCAACTCGCCCACCCGCTCACGCAGCAAGGCGACCTCGGCCTCGAGGCTCACCGCCCGGGCCGCCTTGCGCTGGAGCCGGGGCGACTGCTCCGCCCGCTCCAGCACCGCTTCCAGCGGCACCAGGTGCTGGGGACCATGGGGTCCGTCGGTCAGGCGGCTGGGAACCTGACCTGAGCGGTACCACGACCGGAGGGCTGAGCGCGAGACCCCCACCCGCGCCTCGGCTTCGGCCAGCGTGACCCACGTCTCGTCCCCGTCCATGCCCGACTCGGTTCGCCACTGCTCGACCAGCCGATCCCACTCGTCCATCTGGTCCTCCTCGAGGCCGTGCCCTGTGCACCTACCCACCGAAGCGGTAGGCCTGCACCCACCTGCTCCCTCCCTGCCAGTAACCGTAGCAGAACCATGGTGTTGACAGGGAAGGGACACTCGAAGCATGTTCGAAAGATTTACGGGTGCGGCCCGAACGACCGTGGTGCAGGCGCAGGAGCAGGCCCGCGCCCACGGGCACAACTGGATCGGGACGGAGCACCTCCTGCTGGCGCTGTTGGACTCGGGCGACCGGATTGCCTCCCAGGCCCTGGCCGCCCTGGGCGTGAGCCCGGAGGACGTGCGGGCTGACATCGAGCGGGCCGTCCCACCCACCTCGACCGAGGTGGGCAAGCACGTTCCGTTCACGCCCCGGGCCAAGAAGGTGCTCGAGCTCTCGCTTCGCGAGTCGATGCGGCTGAAGCAACGGACGATCGAGCCCGGCCACATCCTCCTGGGCCTGATCCGGGAAGGTGAAGGCGTCGCCGCCCAGGCCCTGGCCAGGCACGGGGCGCACCTCGACGAGCTGCGCAACGAGGTGGTCCGGCGGCTGGTGGGTCCCCGGATCGAGGGCGGCTTGCATGTGCCGCCGCCCGAGCCGCCCCACATGACCCGCGGTGGTGTGGCCGCCTTCCACCGAGCCACCGCGCTGGCGCAGGGCGCCCCGGTGGGCTCGCAGCACGTCCTCCTCGGCCTGTTCGGCGACGAGGACACCCTGGCCAAGCGGGCCCTCGCCGCCCTCGGCGTGACGAGAGAGGCGGTCGAGCGGGAGCTGGCGGCGCTCGACCCGGCCGACACCGCCGACGAGCCGCCCGAGCAGGCCGGCGCCCGCCGTACCCGGCTCCTCGTCTCGGGCGACGTGGTCACGCTGAGGATCGAGGACAGGGAGCTGGCCGGGCGTCTCGGGCCCAGCCTGCGGCGATGGGGACGCCGGGGAGAGGCGGGCGAGATCGAGGTGCCCGGCAGCGAGCCGGCGGTGGCCGAGCCCTTCGCCCGGCTGTGGCGAACGGCGCAGGCGGTGTCCCAGGAGATCGGCCGGCGGCTGGAAGCGACGAGCGGCATGCCGCCGACGCGCGGCGACTGGAAACCACCGGGGTGGACGACCCGGGCCAGTGTGGCCGGCTACTCGGTCACCAGCGAGGCGGGCGGTCCTCGCAGCCGCATCTGGACGAACGAGGAGGTGGACGAAGTCGAGGTGCGGGCATGGCTGGCGGACTGGATCCAAAGCCGCGGGCCGAAGCTCCAGGCTGAGGAGGACGTCGCCTTCTTCAGCGCCCTCGTCGGCCGGCATCGGGACGTGAACCCGGAGGCGCCCGACCCGGATGGGTGGGTCGTCACCAACTTCTCCTTCGGCGCCGGGCCTGCTCCCGTGGACTGGACCCGGCGGCCGCTCAACGAGCTCCTGGCCTACGCCGTCACCGATCTGCGGAGGCCGCCGGATCCGACCAGCCCTGGCGATCCCGCACCGCCTGGATGAGCCGGGGCAGGAGCTGGCGGGCGTCGCCGACCACCCCCAGGTCGGCGAGGGCGAAGACGGGTGCGGTTGGATCTTTGTTCACGGCCACGACGTGCTTCGCCCCCTTCATCCCGATCACGTGCTGGACGGCGCCGGAGATCCCGAAGGCGAGGTACACCGCCGGGGTGACTGTCTTCCCCGTCTGCCCAACCTGGCACGAGTAGGGCGCCCACCCGGCATCGACCACCGCCCGGGTCGCCCCCGCCGCCCCACCGAGCAGCCGGGCCAGCTCCTCCACTTGGGCAAACCCCTCGGCCGAGCCCAGGCCCCGCCCTCCCGCCACGACCACCTCGGCCTCGTCCAAGGCGGGTCCCTCCCGCTCCTCCACGTGGCGGGCGACCACCTCCGGCGCCCGTACGTCGGCGAGGGGGGGCGCCTCGAGCAGCTCGATCTCGGGGTTCGTAGGCTGGGCCGCCGCTTCTGGCGGATACGCCTTCGGGCGAAGCGAGGCGAGCCACGGGGCCGGCCCGGTCAGGGCGGTGCACACGGTGAGGGCCCCGCCGAAGACGGACGACTCGACGAGGAGCCGGCCCGTTCCGTCGAGCGACACGGCAATACCGTTGGCCACGATCGGACGATCGAGCCGGGCCGAGAGCCGGCCGGCGACGTCCCGCCCGTCGTAGGACGTGCCGAAGAGAACCACACCTGCGGCGTCCGCCAGCCGGTGGGCCACCGCGGCGGCGACCGGCGCGCCGGGAAGGCGCTCGCCTACATCCTGGACGGCGAGAACTCGGGAGACGCCGTACCGGCCGAGGGCGTGCACCGCGGGGAGGACCTCCTCCGCCACCCCGAACACGTCAACCCGCTCCGCCAGCTGCCGGGCGGCGGTGACCAGCTCCAGGGACGTGCGTCCGGTGGCGTGGACCCACGCTTGCACGCCGCGCTACACGACCTTCAGCCGTTCGAGCAGGGCGACGATCCGCTCATGGCCGGTCCCATCGTCCTCGACGACCTCACCTGACCGGCGCGAGGCCGCCTGCTCGACGGCGACGATCTCCTGGCCCGCCCCCGCCCACCCCACCGACGACGGGTCGAGCCCGAGGTCAGCCAGGCTCAGCACCTCGAGCGGCTTGGTCCGGGCGCCGACGATGCCCTTGAACGAGGGGTACCGCGGCGCCACGGCCCCTGAGGTCACCGTGACCAGGCACGGCAAGGCACAGGACACGTCGTCGTGGCCGTCCTCGGTCTGACGCTCGGCCCGCAGCAACCGCGCCCCCGCGCCCCCCTCCACCACCACCCGCCGAGCGAAGGTCAGGCTGGGCAGACCGAGCAGCTCGGCCAGCTGGGCGGGCATCACGCCCGTGTACCCGTCGGTCGACTCCGTGCCCGCGATCACCGCATCGACCGGGTCGAGGCGCCGCATCACGGCGGCCAGGACCTTGGCCGTGGCTAGTGCGTCCGACCCGGCGAGGGCGTCATCGGTGACCAGCACGGCCCGGTGGGCACCCATGGCCAACCCTGCCCGCAGCCCCGACACCTCGGCCCGGGGAGCCATGGAGACCAGCACGACCTCGTCGTCGGCCCCGTCCCCCGCCGCCTCAACCAGGCGCAAGCCCACCTCGACCCCGACGGCATCGGCGTCGTCCAAGACGAGCTTCCCGTCACGAGCCAGCGTCCACGAACCCTCGACGAGCTGGGGCGGTGCCGAGGGCTCAGGGACCTGTTTGGCACAGACCACCACCCTCACCGCTCGATCTTCCCACCGCGACTCGCCTTCCGTCCGACCCCGCAGGCACCATTACGTCGGGCAAGCCCCTCGCGACTACCGTTCGGCCCAGGTGGCTGAGGGAGAGGTTCGGCTGGCAGTACCGGCGCAGCCGGAATACCTGCGGATGACCCGCATCCTCGCCGCGGGCGTCGCCAGCCGAGTGGGGTTCACCTTGGACGAGGTGGACGATCTCCGAATCGCCATCGACGAGCTGTGCTTCTCCCTCGTAGGCCCGGGCGGGCGGATCGGGACGGTCAGCGTGCGCTACCAGATCCTCCCCGACGGGCTCCTGGTCGAGGGCGAAGGCCACTTCACCGACGGGATGCACAACGAGCCGCTCCTGTCCCCCCTGTCCATGCAGATTCTCCAGGCAGTGGCCGACGAGTGCGAACTGGAAGCGGGGCTGGAAGGACCGACCTTCCGCCTGGTGAAGCGCCGACGGCTCGGCTCGGCCGAACGTGGGGGCTGACCCGATGGCGGCGGACACCAGCGATCGCTCCGACCGGGGGGAGCTTCGCCGGAAGTTCGAGGAGTACGCCACCACCCGCGACCACATCCTGCGAGACGAGCTCATCACCGCCCACATGGGCCTGGCTGAGTACCTGGCCCGGCGGTTCACCAACCGGGGCGAGCCCCTCGACGACCTGGTCCAGGTGGCCGCCCTCGGCCTCCTGAAGGCGGTCGATCGCTTCGACCCCGACCGGGGGCTGGAGTTCTCCACCTACGCCACGCCCACCATCGTCGGCGAGCTCAAGCGGCATTTCCGCGACAAGGGGTGGGCCGTCCGTGTGCCCCGTCGGGTGCAGGAGCTTCATCTCCGCTTGGGCTCAGTGGTGAGCACCCTGTCCCAAGAGCTGGGCCGCTCCCCCACCATCCCGGAAATCGCCCATGCCGCCAAGGTCTCCGAGGAAGAGGTGGTGGAGGCCATCGAAGCCGGCCACGCCTACCGCTTCACGTCCCTCGACGCCCCCAGCGGTTCTGAGGACGAGGGGTCGCTGTCCAACCAGCTGGGCGAGGAGGACCAGGGTCTGATCGACAGCGAGCACCGCGTCGCCCTCTCGCCCCTGATCGCCCGCTTCCCCGCCCGCGAGCGGATGATCCTCCACCTGCGGTTCTTCGAGGGACTGACCCAGTCCGAGATCGCCAGCCGCCTTGGGATCAGCCAGATGCACGTGTCCCGCCTGCTGGCGCGCAGCCTGGCCCAGCTGCGGGAGGCCTCAACCGAGGAGGAGACCTGAAGCTCCAGCTGATCGTCAATCACAACGCGTCGGCGGTCACGCCCAAGCAGCGGGCTGCCACGGAGGAGGCGCTGGGCTCGGGCCACGACCTCAGCGTCACCGAGACCCTCTACCGCAACCACGCCACCGACCTGGCCCGGGAAGCGGCCAAGGCCGGCTGCGAGGTGGTGGTGGTGCTCGGCGGGGACGGGACTCTCAATGAGGTTGCGAACGGGCTCGTGGGGACGGACACGGCGATGGCCTGCCTTCCCGGTGGCTCGACCAACGTGTTCGCCCGCACCATCGGTGGGGCCCGGAAGATCAAGCCCGCCCTGGATCAGCTCCTCCCCGCCCTGAACCGCCCGCCCCGGCGGATCGGGCTGGGCCTGGTGAACGGGCGGTACTTCCTCTTCCACGTCGGCATGGGCTTCGACGCCGCTGTCGTCGGGGCGGTGGAAGAGAAGCCCCACCTCAAACGCACGATCGGCCAGGCGGTGTTCGTGTACGCCGCCTTCGCCACGTGGGCGCGCAAGTACGACCGCAGCCGCCCTCACCTGGTCCTCCGTCAGGGCGAGACGACCTTGGTGGACGACGGCTACTTCGCCGTCTGCCTCAACACCAACCCGTACACGTACTTCGGGATCCGCCCGCTGAAACTGGCTGCCGACGCCACCCTCGACAGCCCCCTCGCCATGGTCACCATCCGCACCCTGACGCTGGGCACGACGCTCGGGCTGGTGGGGTCCGCCATCGCCACGGGCAAGCGGCTGCGCTCGCACCCCTTGGTCGACTACCGACCGGACCTGAAGGAGATCACGGTCGTCGGCTGCCAGCCGGAGCCGGACGGTCCGCGCGACCGCTTCCCCTACCAGGCCGACGGCGACTACCTGGGCGAGGCCGAGCAGCTGACGTTCACCTACGAGCCGAACCGGCTCGCGCTGGTGATGCCCTGAGTGGAGAGGCGAGGGCTTGAGAAAAAGTGCACATACCGCTTGCCTCAGTTCACCAGCGGGGAGTAGTCTTCCCTCTGCGAAAATCACACTGCACTCGGCCCAGTAGAAGCTTGCGATCTTTGTGAAATCGTTCACAAATCCCGGGGGAGATTGAGTGGCCCTTACCTGGAGCCGGACCTACGAGTGGGACGTCGACGACTGGCGGCAGCACGCCGCCTGCCGGGACACCGATCCTGACCTGTTCTTCCCAATCGGCACGACCGGTCCCGCCCTCGACCAGATCGAGGCGGCCAAGGCCGTCTGCCACCAGTGCGAGGCCCGAATGCAGTGCCTCGAGTTCGCCCTGGCCACCAACCAGGAGGCCGGGGTGTGGGGCGGCACCTCCGAAGAGGAACGGCGCAAGCTGCGCAAGGCGTGGCTCGCCCGCCGCCGCCGGGCGTCGTAGCCCGGGTTCGCACGTCGCCCTCCTGACCTGCCGCTGATCAGCTCCCTGGAGTCCCGGCTTCTGCAGCCGGCGAGATCGTCTCGCGTCCCAGGACCAGCGGGATCGACACCTCGAAGCTGGTCCCGCGCTGGCCAGGACCGCTCTTGAGAGTCAGCGTCCCGCCCAGCTCGGTCACGAGGGTCCGGACGATGGTCAGGCCGAGGCTGGCGGCGTCGTCGGAATGGCCGTCTTCACGGAACCCGACGCCGTTGTCCACCACCTCGACCAGCAGCCTCAGCCCGTCGTTCCGCAGGCAGACCCGGACTGTGCCCCCCCCAACCTGGTGATCGTCGGGGAAGCCGTGTCGCACCGCGTTCTGGAGCAGCTCGGTGAGCACCACGGCCAGCGGCGTCGCCACCTCGGCCCGCAGCGCCCCCGCCTCCCCCTCCACGGCCAGGCGGACCTTGCGGTCGGGCGAGAGCAGGCCCTCCCCCACCAGGCGTACCAGCGGCCGCACGATCTCGTCGAAGTCGACCTCCTGGCTCGCTCCGGTGGAGGCGGACAGGGTCTCGTGCACCAGGGCGATGGACCGGATCCGGGCCACCGCGTCCTCGATGGCCTGCCGCGCCTCGGGGGACTCCAGCCGCCGGGCCTGGAGCCGCAGGAGGGAGGAGATGGTCTGGAGGTTGTTCTTGACCCGGTGGTGCATCTCCTTGATGGTCACGTCCTTGGAGATGAGGAGCCGGTCCCGGCGGCGGAGGTCGGAGACGTCGCGCACGGCCACCACTGCTCCGGTCACATGCCCCCGCTCGAGCACCGGGATGCAGCGCATGAGGAGCACGACGTCGTTCCTCTCCACTTCCTCGGTGATGGGGACGCCGATGGCGAACGACGCCCGCACCGCCGACTCATCCATGCCCAACTCCCCGAGCCGCGCCCCGAGCACGTTGCGGTGGATGCCCATGCGATGGAGGGAGGAGACGAAGTTGGGCGACGCGTAGTCCACCCGGCCGGCGTCGTCGAGACGGGCGATGCCGTCGCCCACTCGCGGGGCCTCGTTGGGTTCCTCCTCGACCTCGAACGGGAACTCCCCGGCCGCCATCATGCGGGCAAACCGGTCGAAGATCTCCACGTACACCCGCTCCAGCTCGCCCAGGCGCCGCCCCACCGACGGGGCCGACTCCCGGGTGAGGATGGCCAGCAGGTCGTGCTTCCAGCGGATGGGAATGCACTGGATGCTGGCCACCTCGCCCCGCGCCGACAGGCGGCGTTCGTCGTCGATGATCTGACCCAGCTTCCAGGCCCGAGCCACGTCCGGCCGCTGGCGCGCCGCCACGATGTCCCCCACCTGGTCGTCCCGGTACAGGGTTTGGCTGGTCGTGGGCCGCACTTGGGCCATGACAACGAAATCGGGGCCGTCGGCGTGGGGACGGTCGGTGGGCACGAACAGCAGGAGGTCGGCGAAGCACAGGTCGGCCAGGAAGCCCCACGACGCCACCAGGCGCTGGAGGTGGTCGACCGAAGGGGCGTCGAGCGTCGTCAGCCGAGCCAGTTCCGGCAGGGTCGCCATTTGCCGTCCATGCTAGGGAACGCGAGCCGCGACAGGTCCCCTACGCCTTTCAGGGAGCAGATGTGAACCGAGACCAGCTACGCCAGCTGCAGCAGCCTCTCAAGGAGCGCTACCGCTCCGACCCCGAAGCCGGGGTGGTGACGCTCAGGGCCGAGGGTTCCCTGGGCGAGGGGCTCACCTGCTCGGTCGAGACGGGTCGCATGCTGGCCCAGGCCGGCTTGCACCCGGCCACGGGCGGGGACGGCCGTTCGTTGTGCTCGGGCGACATGCTCCTCCAGGCCCTGGCGGCCTGCGCCGGCGTCACCCTCAAGGCAGTGGCCACGTCGCTGGATATCCCGCTCCGGGCCGGCACCGTCCACGTCGAGGGCGACATCGACTTCCGGGGGACGCTGGGCGTGAGCAAGGAAGTGCCCGTGGGCTTCCGTGAGATCCGCCTGCGATTCGACCTGGACACCGACGCTTCGGCCGAGCAGCTCGACACCCTCCTCCGCCTGACCGAGCGGTACTGCGTCGTCTACCAGACCCTTGCCACCCCGCCCCGACTCAACGCGAGTTACGAGGTCAGCCGAGCAGCCTGAACGAGCAGCCTCTGGTTGCGAAGGTCACATCACCCTCCCCAGACGGTGCGCCCGAGGGCGAGCAGGCCGCGGAGGTCGCAGATGTCCTGGTCGAAGTAAGGAACGCTGGCGACGACATCGGGGACCGTCCCCAGCTCGGCTCGTTGCTCGGCCTCCCGCTTGGCCACCACCGAAAAGTTCAGGAAGCTCTCGGCCACCTCCCGCAGCACCCGGGCCACGGTGGCGGGTGACGTGGGCTCGGCGTCCTCGGCCACGAGCTGTCCCAGGGCGGGTGCGTTGGCGGCCAGACGCTCGGCAACCGCTCCCAGGGCGGGGTCGAGCAGGTAGGGAGGGAGCACCTTGTTCAGCACCAGCGCACCGGGGTGGAACCCCTCGCGCACGAGGACGGCCAGGAAATCCTCCGCCTCCCGCAGCGGCGCCGCCTCCAGGGTCGAGACCACCACGAAGGTGGTCCGGCGGTCGTGCAGCAGGCGCTTCACCGACGCCGCCCGCTGGGCGAACCCGGCGTACATGGACTGGAAGAGCAGGAAGAACTCGCTCACGTCCTCCAGGAACTGGCTTCCCAGCAGCCGGTCGGCCACCTGGTAGAAGGGACGGCTGGCCAGGTTGAGCATTCGCGAGCGGGACGGCGCCGTCAGCCACCGCAGGAGCTTGCTGGCGAAAAACTCGGCCATCCGATCGGGTGCCCGGAGGAAGTCGACCGCGCTACGGGTCGGCGGTGTGTCGACGACGATCAGGTCGTAGCGCCCGCTGGCGTGGGCGTCGTACAGGCGCTCCATGGCGATGTACTCGTGGCTCTGCACGAAGCGCCCGGCCACGTTCTCGTAGAGCCGGTTGTTGAGGATGCGCTCGGCGGTCGCCCGGTCGGGGGCGTGACGCTGGACCAACTCGTCCCACGACTGCTTGGTGTCGAGCATGGCCGCCCAGAGCTCGCCCCGGGGCTCCACCCCCGCCTCCTTGAAGGCCGAGGGCTCGATCTTGCGCTCCACGTTCCCCAGGCCGTCCATCCCGAGGGCGTCGGCCAGCCGGCGGGCAGGGTCCACGGTGATGACCAGCGTCTTGCTGCCCAGGGCGACGGCGGACATGGCCGCCATCGCCGCGGCCGTAGTCGTCTTGCCCACGCCGCCCGAGCCGCAACAGACGGCGATCTCCTTGGCCGCCAGGAGCTGCTCGACCGTCGGCGCCCGCCCTACTCCCGTGCTCACGGCCGCGCTCAGTAGCCCAACTCGGCGCTCAGGGCGGACGCCACCTGACCCGTTGTGCGCAGTCCGTAACCGCGGGTGAACAGCTCGGGGACGTACAGCAGCGGGATCCGGGGGTCCACCGCCCGGCGGAGCTCCTCGAGATGGGCGGCTCGGGTGCGGCGCATGGTGACGGCCAGTCGGGCGGCGTCGAGCACCCGCTCGACCGGACCGCCCGCCGTCTCCGACAACAGGGCGGTCACTGCTGGCTCGCGGAGCCGCTCGAACACTTCCTCGTCGCCGTGGCTGAACAGCTCGGGAAGCACTCGGTTGACCACGACCGCGGCCACGTCGACGGTCGTCTTCACCTCGACCCGCTCGATGAGCTCGATCGCCTCGCGCACGGGCATCTCCTCTGGCGTGGTGACGATCACGAGGCCGGTCGTGGCCGGGTCGCCGAGGATCTCCACCACCCAGTCGGTCTGGCTGCGGATGGCGCCCACGTGCACTAGCGAGTTGATGGCCTGCGGGGCGGTGAGCTGACCGACGATGTGACCGGTGGCGGGGGCGTCCGCCACCAGCAGGTCGAAGTGACGCTCCCGCACCTCATAGGCGAGCTTGCCCACGGTGAGGATCTCCCGGACGCCCGGGGCGGCGGTGGCCACGAAGTCGAACGCCTTGGACAGCGGGCCGATCCGGCTGAGGCCGGGAACCCGCAGCTGGAGGCGGAGGTACTCGTCGAGCGAGTCCTCGGTGTGCATGGTCATGGCCCACAGGCCGGGGTGAACCTGGCGAGGCTTGAACCCGAAACTCGTCGTCTCGAGGAAGGCGGCCAGGTCGCCCTTGGCGTCCATCTCGCAGGCGAGCGTGCGCTTCCCGTGCTGGGCTCCGAGCAGGGCGAGCGCGGACGCGATCGTGCTCTTGCCCACGCCCCCCTTGCCCGTGACGAACAGCAAGCGGCGCGAGAGCAGGTTGACGGTCACACGGTCACGGTCACAAGCGAGTGTCAGATGGCGCTGAAGCCGACGCGCCGTTCGTCGCTGTCGGGGCCGATCTCGACGTAGGCCAGCTTGGCCGTGGACACCCCCACCCGACGCCCCTTCCGGTCGGTCAGCCAGAGCATGTCCGTCTGGCCGGCAAGCGCCTTGTTGATGTCCTTGACCACCGCGTCCCCGTCCGCCTTGTCGCCCAGATCGATCTCCAGCTCCTTGGGTGTTTGGATCATGCCGATGTGGACTTGCACGCTCTCTCCTAGCCCTCGTGGGTGTCCTCGGGGGAGGGTTCCGGCTCCAGCGTAGGTGCCCCCACCGGTGTTTCCTCCCGCTCGTCCCAGCGGCCCCACCTGGGGGTCCGGCGCAGGACGAGGAGGGTGAACAAGCAGACGAGGGCGGTGGTGCCCGCCGTCCACTGGCTGCCGGTGAGGCCGAAGTGGCGGAGGTCCTCCCGCAGGAAGTCCTCGATGATGCGGGCGATCCCGTAGCCGGCGGCGAACACGAGGATGAAGAACCCGTCGTAGCGGGGCCTCCGAGCCAGCAGCAGGAGCACCACTAGGAGGACGGCCGCCATCAGCAGGTCGTACAGCGCGGTCTGGTGGACCACCGCGCCTGGTGTGCGGGTGGCGAACTCGGTGGGCGCGCAGGGGGAGGCGGTCTCGACGCCGAGCGGAGGGCACTTGTATCCGAGGAAGAACCCGGTGCGCTTGCCGAGGTGGTCACCCACGACGATGTCGCCGATGCGCCCGATAACCACGCCGAGGGCCATGCCCGGGGCGGCGGCGTCCATGACCTTCCAGAACGACAGATGTGACTTGCGGATCCTGGGCAAGGCCAGCAGCACCGCTCCGAAGAACCCGCCGATCAGCGAGATCCCGCCCTTCCAGATCTGCAGGATCTCGAGCGGCGACTCGTACTCGCTGTAGTGGTTGAGGACGTAGGCCAGGCGGGCGCCGATGATGGCACCGACCGCAGCGAGGGTGAAGAGGGGGTAGACGAGGTCGTCGGGGATGCCCTTGGCCCGGGACCGGGGCAGCATGAACCGGGCACCGACGAGGAAGCCCACGGCGATGCCGATGCCGTGAGGCGAGACGGACAGGGGCCCCAGCTCGATGCGGACGATGGGGTTGTACGAGATGGCCCCGAGCACGAGACCTTTCTACTCCCGTCTACTCCGGTCTACTCCGGACGGCCCCCGCCGTTTCCCCGGCCAGGAGACCAGGTCCGGCGTCGAAACCACGGACGCATCGGGCTCGCCGCCGAAAGACGGCGGGGTGCGCCGCGGTCAGCGGATGGTCAGCTCCGGCTTGTAGATGCGGCCCGGGCCCATGCTCTCGACGCGCTTGGCCAGCACCTCGAAGGCCAGGGCGGCCTCGCCCGCGGGATCGGTCACCGTCACCGGCGCACCCAGGTCGCCCCCTTCCCGCAGGGCGGTGACCAGTGGGATCTGCCCGAGCAGGGGCACGCCGAGCTGGTCCGCCAGCAGCTGGCCCCCGCCGCGGCCGAAGATCTCGTAGCGCTTGCCGTCGTCCCCGGTGAACCAGCTCATGTTCTCGATCACACCCCGCACCGAGAGGTTCACCTTGCGGGCAGCGTGGGCCGAGCGCTGGGCCACGCGCTGCGCCGCCGGCTGAGGTGTGGTCACGACCAGCACCTCGCACCGGGGAGCGAACTGGGCCATGGATAGGGCGACGTCGCCTGTGCCCGGGGGCATGTCGACGAGGAGGAAGTCGGGCTCGCCCCACAGCACGTCGGTCAGGAACTGCTCGAGGGCCTTGTGCAGCATGGGGCCCCGCCAGATCACCGGCTGCTCGTCCGGCACGAAGAAGCCGGTGGAGATCACCTTCACGTCGTAGGCGACGGGCGGGACGATCATCTGGTCGATCACCACCGGCTCCTGCACGATGCCGAGCATCTTCGGTACCGAGAAGCCGTAGACGTCGGCGTCGAGGATGCCCACCTCGTGGCCCAGGCGGGACAGGGCGATGGCCAGGTTGACCGTCACCGACGACTTGCCCACGCCACCCTTCCCGGAAGACAGCGCCACGACGCGGGTACGGGACGAAGGATCGGCGAAGGGAAGGGTGCGCCCTTCCCCACCCTGGGTGTGGGCGTGTGCTTGACCCGCCTGGCCAGTCCGGCCCTGAAGCCGGTCCCGCACCGCCGCCCGCTGCTCGTCGGTCATGACGGTGAGGTCGACGTCGACCGACTGCACCCCTTCGAGGGCGCCGACCGCTTCCTTCACCCGCGAGTCGATCTCGGCCCGCAGGGGGCAGCCGGCGACGGTCAGGGCAATGGTGACGGCGACCGCACCGTCGTCGATGCGGACGTCCCTCACCATGTCCAGGTCGACGACGCTGACGTGCAGCTCGGGGTCCTGGACGGGGCGGAGGGCCTCGATGACCTGCTCGCGGGTGGGCATGGGAAGCGGCTCCGATTTCTCCTACGTGGATAGGTAGAATACCGGCGTGGAGAGCGTCAGCGGCCCAGACCGGCCTGCGTGGCCCGAACGCACAGACCGGCCAGCGTGGCCCGAACGCCAGGACGGGCCTGCGTGGCCCGAACGCCCAGGGCCCCTGACTCCCGACGAGTTCACCGCTGGCGTTGCCGCCGCCACTGCTGCCTTCGGCGACCCGACCCGGCGGGAGATCTACCTCTTTGCCCGTGACTTCGAACGCGGCGTCACCGCCGGCGAGGTGGCGGAACGGTTCGAGCTGCACCCCAACGTGGCCCGCCACCACCTCGACAAGCTGGCGGCCGGGGGGTATCTCGAGGTTCAGGTCGACCGAGTCGAGCACCCGGGCGCGGGCCGGCCGTCCAAGCGGTACCGCGCCACCACGAAGGCGACCGGCTTCGAGTTCCCCGCTCGCCGAGACGATCTGCTCATCCGCCTGCTCGTCCGCACGCTCCAGCTGGTGAGCCAGGAGAAGGCCGAGTCCATGGCCGAGGAGGTGGGCTACGAGTACGGCGTCACCCTCGCCCGCTCCATGTCCCCAGGCGACGGACACCGGTCGTTCCGCGTCGCCCTCCACGCGGTGGCCGACGCCCTCACCGCCCACGGCTTCGCCGCCCACACCGAGCCTCGGGCCGGGAGCCTGGCCATCATCGCCGAGCAGTGTCCCTTCGGCGACGCCGCCGTCCAGCATCCGGTGATCTGCGCCGTCGACCGTGGGATCGTCAAGGGGATGCTGGCCACGCTCTACGGCGACACGGTTCCCGAAACCTCGGCATCCCGGCCCCAGGGCGACCAGGTCTGCGTCACCCTCGTCTGACGGGACGGCCCACGGCAGGCCTAACGCGAACGCCGTGACCGCCCGCCAATGACCACCCGCCACTACCTCGACCACGCCTCGACGTCGCCGGCGCGCCCCGAGGTGATCGAGGCCATGCTCCCGTGGCTCGCCGGAGCGGGCGACCCGGGCCGTGTCCACACTGAGGGACGGCTGGCCCGGGCCGCCGTCGAGCAGGCCCGGGAACAGGTTGCCGACCTGTTCGGCGCCCGGCCCCGTGAGGTGGTGTTCACCAGCGGAGCAACTGAGGCCATCGTCACCGCCGCTTGGGGGGCGGCATCCCGCCGGCCCCATCAGGTCGTCTCGGCCGTCGAGCACTCCGCCGTTCGGGACGCCACCGCCCGCTCTTCGGAGGTCGCGGTCCTGGGGGTCGACGGGTTGGGCCGGGTGGACCTGGATCAGCTCGCCGCCCTCATCCGGCCCGGGGAGACGGCCGCCGTCCACGTCCAGTGGGCGAACCACGAGGTGGGCACCCTGCAGCCCGTCGAAGACGTGGTCACCGCCTGCCATCGCCGCGACCCCGACGTCCTGGTCCACGTCGATGCCGCCGCCGCCGCTGGGCATGTCCCCGTCGACTTCCGTGGGCTGGGAGCCGACCTGCTCTCGGTCTCGGCCCACAAGCTGGGTGGGCCACAGGGAGTGGGCGCCATGCTCGTCCGCCGAGGGCTGCGCCTGCCGCCCCTGCTGGTGGGCGGCGAGCAGGAACGGTCCCGCCGGGCGGGGCTGGAGAACGTCGCCGCCATCGTCGGGTTCGGGACGGCGGCGGCCGTCCTCGCCGAGGGAATGAACGGCGAAGCATCCCGCGCCCGAGCCCAGACCGACCGCATCCTCGCCGCCGCTACGTCGGTGCCAGGGGTCGTCACCTACGGCGACATCCTCGGGCGGGTCCCCCACATCGTCTGCCTGGGGGTCGAGGGGGTGGAGGCGGAGGCCGTGCTGCTCGGCCTTGACCAAGCTGGGATCGCCGCCCATTCGGGCAGCGCCTGCTCCTCGGAGTCCCTCGACCCGTCACCCGTCCTGCAGGCCATGGGGGTGGAGGCGGAACGGTCGCTGCGGGTATCCGTGGGCTGGTCGACAACCGACGAAGACATCGACGCCTTCTGTCACGCTCTTCCCGGCGTGGTGCACCGACTGCGGGCGCTGGCCGGACCGGGACATCGCCCCGGCGCCCGCTGACGCCTCCCGGCGGCCGACCTCGGGCACCGCCACCCTCCAACCG
>JALZEC010000193.1 GCA_030862235.1 Actinomycetota bacterium
GTGCGGCGGCGGACCCGCGCGCCGGCCTGCGGCGGCCGGGGCGCGACCCGCGACTCGGGCTCGTACACCCGGACGTGGAAGCGGCGGCCGTCGACCTCGACCTCCACTTGACGTCCAGGCTGGGAAGGCTCGGTGGCAGGAACGGGGGCGTGTGAGGCGGCGGAAAGGGTCGGGGCGGGCGGCAGGGTCGAGAAGTCGAGGCGCTCTTCCAGCCAGCGGGTGGAGTGGGTGCCGGCGATGAAGTCCGGGTGCTGGAGCACGGCCAGGTGGGCCGTCACGTTCGTGGCCACACCTTCGATCACCGTCTCACGAAGGGCGCGGACCATGCGCCGTCGGGCCGCGTCCCGATCGCTCCCCCACGTGATGATCTTGGCCAGCAGGTTGTCGTAGTGCTGGCTGACCATGTCGCCCATCGCGATGCCGGCGTCGATCCGCACGCCGAACCCCCCGGGCCTCGAGAAGCGCGTGATGGTGCCAGGAGACGGGAGGAACCGGCCGCCGGTGGGGTCCTCGGCGTTGATGCGGCACTCCATGGCGTGGCCCTTCCGTTCGATGGAGCCCTGCGTGAACGAGAGCGCTTCGCCGGCCGCCACCCGGATCTGCTCGGCGACCAGGTCGAGCCCCCAAACCAGCTCGGTGACGGGATGCTCGACCTGGAGGCGGGTGTTCATCTCGAGGAACCACGCCTGACCGTCCTGGTACAGGAACTCCACCGTTCCCGCGTTCACATAGCCGCACTGGCGGGCGACTCGCATCGCCGCTTCCCCGATGGCGACCCGGTCCTCGTCAGGGAGGCCGGGTGAGGGGGTCTCCTCGATGAGCTTCTGGTGTCGGCGCTGGACCGAGCAGTCCCGCTCCCCCAGCCACACCACCTGACCGTGGGTGTCGGCAAACACCTGGATCTCCACGTGGCGGGGCCAGCTCAGGTACTTCTCCAGGTAGACCTCGGCTCGTCCGAAGGAGGCCAGCGCCTCCCGCTGGCAGGCGTCGAAGGCGTTGGCGGCGTGCTCGGGATCGTTGACCAACCGCATGCCCCGGCCTCCGCCGCCGTAGGCGGCCTTGATGGCGACCGGCCACCCGAACTCCTCCCCGAAGGTCACGACGTCCTCGGCCGAGCCAGCCGGATCGAGGGTGCCGGGAACGGGCGAGACGCCGGCGGCGAGTGCGGTGCGGCGGGCGGCGATCTTCTCCCCCATCGCCTCCATGGCCTCGGGCGGGGGGCCGATGAACGTGACGCCAAGGCCGGACACGGCCCGGGCGAAGTCGGCGTTCTCGGAGAAGAACCCGTAGCCGGGGTGGACGGCGTCGGCGCCGCTGCGACCGATCACCTCGAGGATGGCGTCGACGTTCAGGTAGCTATCTGCTGCCGTCTGGCCGCCGATGGCGTAGGCCTCGTCGGCGATCCGCACGTGCAGGGACCGGTGGTCCAAGTCGGAGTAGACGGCCACCGTCGGGATGCCCAGGTCCTGGCAGGTCCGAATCACCCGGACGGCGATCTCGCCGCGGTTGGCCACCAGGACCTTGGAGAACACGCCGTTTATCGTGCAGGGGTGCTGGACGACTCCGCCAGGCGAGTCCTGCGCGACACCCGGTTCTCCGATGTCCGGTGGTACCCCGAGGTCACGTCGACCAACTCGGTTCTGGTCGACCTGGCCCGCCAAGGTGCGCAGGAGGGGGTGGTGGTCGTGGCCGACCACCAAACCGCCGGACGGGGACGGAGGGGCCGGACGTGGGAGGCGGAGCCAGGCACGTCGCTCCTGGTGTCCGTGCTGCTGCGGCCCCGCTTGCCCGCCGACACGGTCCCGCTGCTCACCCTGATGGGGGCCCTGGCCGCGTCCGATGCGTGCGAGGAGGTGGCCGGCGTGGCGCCCCTTCTCAAGTGGCCGAACGATCTCGTCGTGGCGGACGGCGTCGTGGGGGACGGCGTCGTGGTGGACGGCGTCGTGGGGGACGGCAAGGTAGGCGGGGTCTTGGGCGAGACGGTCGCCGCGGCAGCGGTCCTGGGCATCGGCTTGAACGTCAAGGCGGGCGCCACCCTGCCGCCGGGAGGTCTGGCCCTGGAGGCGGCGGCGGGGAGACCCGTCGACCGGTCCGCCCTGCTGGTCGCCCTGCTGCGGAACTTGGAGACCCGGTACCAGGGACTGCGATCCCCCGGCGGATCCGAACGGCTGCTCACCGACTACCGGGCCCGCTCGGCCACCATCGGCCGGGCCGTGCGGGTGGAAGTCGAAGGCGGGACGCGAGAGGGCTCCGCCGTCGATCTGACCCCCGAGGGCCACCTGGTCATCGACACCGGGAGCAGGCGGGAGGTGGTACGAAGCGGAGACGTGGTCCACCTTCGCCAGGCCACGCCCCTCACAGGCGCGGCGCCCGGCTCAGGGCCCCGTTCCAGGCGGCACGAGCCCCCCGTCGACGCCTGAGGGACTACGGGGCGGGAGGCGACTCCTCGGCGCCCATCAGCGCTCGCACGCGCTCAACCTCGCTTCGGGGGAAACGGCGGTGCTTGCCAAGCGTGACCATGCAGCCGATCCGCCCAGCGTTCGCCCATCGATCGACGGTTTTCGCCGACACGCCGAGTATGCGACCGACCTCACTCGAAGTGAGGTACGCGGGCTCGCCGCGCCCCTCTGTCTTACCCTTCTTCACGTTCTGCCCTGCTTCCCTGGCCGACCCCGCACGACGACCGTGACGAATCGTACCCGTTCACGCCGGTCATCTCCGAAAGTCGGAGCGGAACTGACACACCTTCGGCCCGGCAGAGCGCCCCTCGTCGTCGCCGCATGGAGGCCGCGCCTCCGGGTTGCGGCTGCTTCCGAGAAAGGGCGGGTTCGTCTTGTCAACAAAGCGCTATTGCCCATTTCAGAAATGCAGAATAAGCTGGACAAAGAGAGAGCCTGCCAACGCGACTTCCGTGCTGGTGGCTGGGGGAAACAAGACCGAGATGAATCGACGGTCGGGATGGCGGGAGAGACGCGGGTGGGGGCGGAGTGGGTAGTTGTGCTCGAGGCGACGGCCGACGACGGCTCCGTTTTGAGCGTCGACGCCGTGCGGACGTTGATGGAGAGCATGGCTGACCACCATCCGACCACGCTCTACACACCAGACCGCTACGCGCTGCAGATCGTCGTGCCCGCTCGGACCGCCGATCAGGCTCTCACCCGAGCGCTGTCGGCCTGGCAGAGCGCACTAAGGCGATTGCAGATGAGGGCTTGGCATCTCACTCGCGCCGAAGTGATCTGTCGAGCAGAGTTCGAACGAGATATCGACCTGCGGGCGCGCGAGGTGGCCGCGACACGGACCAATGAGGTGAACGATCTGGAGGAGGACCTGCTCCGGCAGGCGTTCCACGATCCGGTCACCGGCCTGGCCGGCCGGGCGCTGTTCATGAGCCACCTGGGCAGCGAGCTCCGCCGAGCGGAACGCACGAGCGGCTCGCTCGGCCTGGTCCTGCTCGAGGTGTGCTTGGCGGGCGCGGAACGGGAGTCGGAGGACGAGTGGCGGGATGTGGCGTTGCGAGCGTTCGCCGACCGGTTGACCCACATCGCCCGCAGCCACGACTGTGCCGCTCGGGTGGGCGACAGCTGTTTCGCCGTGCTTCTGCACGAGGTGAGCGAGGACGCAGCGCAGGATGTTGCCGCCCGGCTCGCATCCGCCCTCCGCGCCCCGGTCGTCGTCGCCGGGCGCCAGATCGCCCCCGCCGTCAGGATCGGCGTCACGGCCAGCAGGCGAGGGGACACGGCCGAGTCCTTCTTTCTCCAGGCAGAGACGGCGCTGCGGCAACGGGGGGTCGACCTGCCGCTTCCTCGGCCATCGGCGACCGGTCGATCGGCGGCACAAACAGGGGCCTCGTCCTAGCGATTTTCCGCCCGTCGACACCCACGGCCGCCCATTTCCGTGCTTGGGATCGCACCACGATTCACGAGGCCGAGAGTCGCTTTCTTGAGCACATCTGACGCCGTCATTGTGCAGTCCAGGCGGGCGCGATGAGTGAATGCGCTCGGCCGAAAGGTCCTGGCGCGCCTGGTTCCGCCGAGCCGATCAGGGATCGAGCGTGGAGGCCAGCAGCCCCCTGAAGGCCGCCTGAGCCTGCTCGGTCAGAGGACCGGGCGCCGCCGGGAGGACGCGGCCGTCAACTCCCCGGATGGGCTGGATCTCCCGGGTGCTGGAGGTGAGGAAGGCCTCGTCCGCCTCGGCGAGGCGTCCGAGCGGGACGTCCTCCTCGGCGACGG
>JALZEC010000200.1 GCA_030862235.1 Actinomycetota bacterium
CGCATCGTGAGTGTGACCGTCTCGCCGGGCTTGGCGTTGGCCGGGTTCAACGTGACCGACGGACCGGACACGCAGGCCCAGGCTGCGGCCGATGCCACCATCACGGCGGCAATCGCCCCCATCCCGCTGATCGCCCACCTTCGTACGTTCATTCGAGCCTCCTCGAGAAGTGCACCTGCAAGAGTGGTTTCGGAAGTCACGGCGCGACGAGGAGACAAGACGGTGTCAGACCCCTCGTGCCCGGCGCTTCCCCCTCTCGCCGACATTCTGGTTCGCCGTTCGGTAGTTCTCAATAGGTGTCAATTGCACCTATCAGATGATTGTGACCGCCAGGGCCCGTCTGGGGCAACGACGCTGGTGGGACAGGGCGAGGTCATCACTAGGTCATCGACACCTATATGCGACCTGGCTCTATGCGTCGGCGACCAGAAAGGGCCCACAGTTCTGGGGTCGTTCCGTGGGGTCCTGACCGCGGGAGGTGACCCCAGTTCGAGGGGGCCAGCGCCGGCTACGGCGAGGGCAGAAGCTCGACCAGCTGCAGCCCCGTGGCTAGGGCGGCACTCTCCTCGAGGCACTCCCGGGACCGCACGTCGTCGCGCCCCGCCAGGCTCCGCCCCCACTCCCGGAGGGTGCGGGCCAGGAGGGGCTGGGCGCCCGCCCGCCGGTGTGTCTCGGTGGCCACGGCGAAGGCCTTGTCCGCCTCTGCCCAGCGGATCGTGGTGCTGGCGATGAGGGCGTGGAAGCGGGCGATGGAGCCCTTGCACACCTGCGCCTGGCCGACGACGACCATGCCCGTCTGCGGCCAGTCCACGGCGCGGTTGAGAGTGGTGGCCCGGCGAGCGTCGTTCAGTAGAGCGGCCGCCTCGGCCAGGTTGGTTGTCATGTCGAGCCACTCGGCGTCGTGGGGGCGGCCCGGGAGGACACGCGACGCCGTTTCGTCGAACTCCCGGGCGGCCTCGTCGACGCGGCCCATGCGGGCCAGGAGGAGGACGAGGGCCGAACGCCAGCTGATGTCCTGCTGCCAGTAGGCCCGCTTGCGGCAGTGGTCGAGGAGCTCGAACCGCTCCTCCTCGCTGCCCCACTCCAGGACTACCCAGAACCGCTGCTGCCAGTAGCGCTCGTCGGCGTTGGGATCGTGGGCCTGAGCGCCGAGCTGGCGGACGAGCTCGTTGGCGGCGCGAGCGTCGGCTTGCCGACCGTCGAGGAGGGCCCGCATCGTCGCCCAAGCGGCCGCGTCCCGGCGGTCGGCCATCGACCCTTCCTCACGCGCGAGGTCGGCATGGGCGGTGATGTGCTGAGCGGCTTTGTGGATCCTTCCGCCGGCGATGAGCTCGACGATCTTCCGGGCGGGACCCTCGAAGTCGAGCGCCGGGCCGGCGTCGAGCCTGGATACGTCGAGGCGCGCACGTGGGCGGGCGCTCGGGGCACGGTGCGAGCGGTCAGGGCCCTGAGCGGGAGCCGGAGGGGCGGCGGGGGTGGGGTCGACGCTCGGGTGGTCGGTGCCGTCGGCCGTCCGGGCGGGGGCCGGACCGACCTTGGCTTCAGGTCGGTCGGGCGGGAAGGCGGGCCGGGGGGAGCGTGTTGGCCGGGTGGCGGATCGCCGGACGGTGGGCGCCGCCGGCCCCGGTGCCGGAGTCGCCTTCTCGAAGGGGAGCGCCATCAACGACGGGGGAGTCCACCCCGACGGTGCCGGCGGCTCCGCCACGCCCTTGCGGTCGGCGCGTTGCCCGGGCTTGGTGGGCGTTCGCTTCGAGACCGGGCGGGAGGCGCCGGTGGCAACGGGGCGCGCGGGGGCAGCCGGGGGCTTCGCCTTCTCCTTCTCCTCGAGTGGGGTGGCGGCCGGGGTCGCCGCCGTCTGGGGAAGACCGGCTGGCGGACGGGGCGGCTTGGGCTGCGTCTTCGCTGATGACTGGGCTCGGCCTGTGGTGGTGGGGGGAGACACTGGCCGGAGAGGGGCGGGGGCCTGCGGATCGGGCTGGGGCCTCACGGATCGCTGAGGTCGCGGTCTCGCCGCCGGGGTCGTCACCGGCCGACGGGTCGGGGGTTCGGGCGGAGGCTGGGCGGGCCAGGCCTCGGCCCCTCCGGCCCAGATGTCGGGATCGGATGGCCAGGGATCGGCATCGGCGCCCCAGACCTGGTCGTCGACCAGCCACACGTCGGATTCGGTCGGCCAGGGCGCGGCTTTCCGGGCGGGAGCCGGAGGAAGGGCTGGGCGCCTGGCCTTATCCTTCCAGGACTTGGCCAGCGGCCTGACCCGGGACCGCAGCTCGGCGGAGAGCGCGGCGTCGAGCTGCTCGTCAAGCAGGTCGATGTCGATCATGGACAGGTACCCCCCGGCGCCAGTCAGTGTCCCTGGCCGTGGTATCGGCGCGAACCGCGGGGAACTTGAAGCGCGAGGTGCGGACATCCGCCCATGACTGGGGCCGGCGCCAGCACGACTCAGGGCGGTTGGAGGGTGGCGGTGCCCGAGGTCGGCCGCCGGGAGGCGTCAGCTGGTGCGGCGGCGATCTCCCGGTCCGGCCAGCGCCCGCAGTCGGTGTACCACGCCGGGAAGAGTGTGACAGAAGGCGTCGATGTCTTCGTCGGTTGTCGACCAGCCCACGGATACCCGCAGCGACCGTTCCGCCTCCACCCCCATGGCCTGCAGGACGGGTGACGGTTCGAGGGACTCCGAGGAGCAGGCGCTGCCCGAATGGGCGGCGATCCCCGCCTGGTCGAGGCCGAGCAGCACGGCCTCCGCCTCCACCCCCTCGACCCCCAGGCAGACGATGTGGGGAACCCGCCCGAGGATGTCGCCGTAGGTGACGACCCCGGGCACCGACGTAGCGGCGGCGAGGAGGCGGTCGGTCTGGGCTCGGGCGCGGGATGCTTCGCCATTCAGTCCCTCGGCGAGGACGGCCGCCGCCGTCCCGAACCCGACGATGGCGGCGACGTTCTCCAGCCCGGCCCGGCGGGACCGTTCCTGCTCGCCGCCCACCAGCAGGGGCGGCAGGCGCAGCCCTCGGCGGACGAGCAGGGCGCCCACTCCCTGTGGCCCACCCAGCTTGTGGGCCGAGACCGAGAGCAGGTCGGCCC
>JALZEC010000202.1 GCA_030862235.1 Actinomycetota bacterium
GGATGCACCAGGAGGTCGCGGTCGACCTCGATCGGGCCCGGGAGCAGTGGGAGGGCCTGGTCCGAACCCTGCGGGAGGCAGACGCCACCGTCGAGGTCCTCGATCCCCAACCCGGCCTGCCCGATCTCGTGTTCACGGCCAACGCCGGGGTCGTCAACGACCGCTGCTTCGTGCCCAGCCGATTCCGCCATCCGCAACGCCAGGGTGAGGTCCCCCACTACGTCGCTTGGTTCGAACAGCACGGCTACACCGTCGCCCACCTTCCCGACGACGTCCACCACGAAGGGGCGGGCGACGCCCTGCCCTTCGGCCCGGTGCTGCTCTCGGGGTACCGGTTCCGCTCCGACGCCGCCGCCCACGTCGCCCTGTCCCGGCTCACAGGCGTCCCGGTCCGCCCCGTCGAGCTGGCGGACTCGCGCTTCTACCACCTGGATCTGGCGTTCTGCCCGCTCGACCAGCGCCGGGCCCTTGTCGCCCCCGCCGCCCTCGACGCCTACGGGCGCCGGGTGGTCGACGCCCTGGTGCCCGAGCCCCTCGCCCTGGAGCCGGACGAGGCGGCGGCCTTCTGCGCCAACTCGGTGGTCGTCGGGACGGCCGTCCTCATGCCTTCCTGCCCTCCCCGCATCGGCCGCCAGCTGGAGGCGTGGGGGTTCGACGTCGCCGAGGTCCCCGTCGACGAGTTCCAGAAGGCGGGCGGAGCCTGCCGGTGCCTCACCCTCGCCCTCGATGTAGCGGTCGGGGTTAGGGCTTCAGAGCGGTCGGAACCGTAGGGCCGACCAGACGTCGTCGATGGAGACTTGGCGGACGGCCCGCACATTGCGCTCCACCAGCAGAGCGGCCAAGCGGTCCCGATTGAGGTCGGTGCCGAGCTGACCGGCCTTCGGGTAGGCCACCCACGCCAGAGCATCGCGCTGCGCCGCATCCACAACAGAGTCCGCATCGGGAGTGGACAGGTCGGCCGCCGACGTCACGAACAGCACGGCGGCATCGGCCGTCGCCGGGTCGTCGTGAAGGTCATGGGGACTGATGCCCAGGTCGACCTCGGGAGGCGAGTGGAGGACGGCCACCGCCTGCCCGGGCTTGATCTGCAGCTTGGTGAGTACCGACACGAGTGCAGTCTTCCAGCTGCCACCGGTGCTCGTGGCTGCTACGCCCGACAGACCACGGTGTCGGTGGACGGGGCGCTCGGCGAGCCCAGGGAGATCTCACGATGCTCGACAGCCGGCACCGACGGGGCTCAGGGCAGTTCTGATGAGGGAGGGCCCATCCGTTCGATGAGGTCGTACTCGTAGACCAGCAGCGCCGTGTCGTCTCGCACCCGCACCACCGCTGCCGGTTCGCCGAACTGCCGCATCAGCTCCTCGTAGACGCAGCCCGAGCGGGGGTCGCCCTCCTCCCAGACAAAGAACGTCCGGGTGGCCGGCTTGGTGAGGATGCCCGTGTCGAGAAGCCAGAGATACGGCGCCGCTTTCGCTTCTTTGCACACGATCTGAATGAAATCGACACGGTCGTCCGACAGGTACGTGTTGATGTTCGAGCTCCAGTAGCCGGCGTATCCCTTGTTCGCGCCGGTCGTCTCCGCCGCCTCGACAATGACTTCGTTCACCCGGTTGCCTTCCCGGGGCTCGTTGAAGAAGTAGTCGACGGTGACGAAGAGGTTGGTTGCCGTCGTCACCCCGACGAGCAGAAGGGCGCCCGTCCGGAGCCGCTCCCGCCGGAGACCATCGAGGCCGAGGGCGATGACGAGAACCAGGACGAACGGGATCAAGACGAGGTAGCGGGCCGAGTCGAGGTCGTGGACCTGGTTGCTGAACACGAAGACGGCGGCCACCAGGAGAGGGTGCAGGACGAAGAACCACTGCCAGGGTTGGTCCCGGAGACCGACCCGTCGTCGCCAAAGGGCTACCGGGCCCAGGAGGGCAAGCAGCAACACGGCCAGGTTGAGCAGCAGGCGGGGACGCGTCAGCGACAGCGGGTTGGAGATCAGGTCGGCCTCGAAGAGCCGCAACCCACCGTGGACGAGGAGGCGGAAGTGGTGGCGGATGCCGTCCAAACTGGCGAGCGAGGTGCTCGACTTGGCCGGCTCGATGCCAACCGAACGGAACAGGACCTCGAAGGCCCGGTAGGCCAGCGCCCCGGCGGCCAAGACCGCGGCGAGCACCGCGGCGCGCCGGTCGAATCGCCGGATCAGGGCCGAGACGGCAAGCAACCCGACCAGGGGCACGATCCACAAGAACAAGAAGTAGGGATCGTCGTAGAGCAGGAGCCCGACTGCCGGGACGCCGACCAGGAGCCATGCCGGCGACGGCTTCAGCTCTCCGTCCCAGCAC
>JALZEC010000220.1 GCA_030862235.1 Actinomycetota bacterium
CTCCACGCTGGTGGCGACGGCGGCTCCCCAGCCCGGCGTGCTCTTGAGCCGCTTCGTCGAGAACTGGCCCTTGGCCCCGCTCCGCCTGCCGCTGGCCCCTGGCCAGCCGCCCCCGGTCCGGCCGGTCACCGCCAACCCCGTGCCCGTCGCCCCCGACGGTCGCCTGCAGCTGTCCGCCACCCAGCTGGACACCTACGACGACTGCCCGCTGCGCTACGCCTACCAGTACGTCCTGCGGGCGCGCGACGAGCCGGGGGTTCACGCCAGCCTGGGCTCGCTCGTGCACCAGGTCCTGGCCACCTTCCTCGACCCCGAGGAGGGGCGCCCGCGCACCTTCGACAGCCTCCTGGCCGTGGCCGCGGAGGTTTGGCGGGAGGACGTGGCCCGGTACCGGCCGCAGGTCGAGGAGGCTCGGCGCGACTTCGTGGCGATGCTCACCGCCTGGTGGGAGCAGGAGGGCAGCCGGGAGGGCTTCGGGCCGGAGGTGCTCGCCGTCGAGCACCGGTTCCGGTTCGACCTCGGCCCCCACTCGGTGTCGGGCGCCATCGACCGCATCGACCGGGCCGATGATGGAGTCGGCATCCGGGTCGTCGACTACAAGACGGGCAAGCGGGAGCCGGCGCCCCCCGAGGTGGCCGAGGACCTGCAGCTCGCCGTCTACCACCTGGCCGCGTCCCGCGATCCGCAGCTTGCCGCCCTCGGTCCCCCCACCCAGCTCCAGCTTCGGTACCTCCGGACGATGCGTACGTACGACCAGCCCGTCACCGACGCCCACGCAGCGACCACCGAGCAGCGGGTGCTGGCCACCGCCGAGCGAATCCTCGCCGAGGACTTCCTGCCTTCGGTGCACGCCAACTGCCGGACGTGCAGCTTCCACCGGCTCTGCCCCCTCTGGCCCGAGGGCCGTCAGGTGGGGTCGGCGTGAGCCCGTCGCCGTTCGCTCCGACCGACGAGCAGCGGCGGGCCATCGAGGCCCCCCTGGCCCCCCTCCTGCTCGTGGCCGGCGCGGGCACGGGCAAGACGACGGTGATGGCTCAGCGCATTCTCCACCTGGTCCGGTCGGGCCAGGTGGAGCCACACCAGGTCCTCGCCCTGACCTTCACCAACAAGGCCGCGTTCAACCTGAAGGAGAAGGTGCGGGAGGCGCTCGGCGCCGACGCCGACGTGACCGTCGCCACCTACCACTCCTTCGGCGCGTCGCTGGTGGCGGAGCACGCCCTCGAGCTGAACCTCTCTCCCGGCACGCAGCTGCTCGACCGCGCCCAAGCCTGGCTCCTGCTGTTCAGCGTGTTCGACGAGTTCCGCTTCCAGCGACGAAGCTCGCTGGTTCCGCGGGTGATCCTCGAGGCGGCCCTCGCCCTCGGGTCACGGGCGGCGGACTATCTCGTCCCCGTGGAGGGCATCGCCGCCGACAGCGCCCGTCTGGTCAAGGAGGCGCCCTGGAAACCGATGCGGGAGGCCGCGGTGGGGCGCCTCGAACTGTGTCAGGTCGTCGATGCGTACGAGCGGCGGAAACGGGAGCGCAATCTCCTCGACTACGGCGATCAGGTCGGCCTCGCCGTGCGCCTGCTCGAGGAGTGCCCGAAGGTCGCCGAGGCCGAGCGGGCTCGGCGTCCGGTCGTGCTGCTCGACGAGTACCAGGACACGAACTACGCCCAGCGGCGGCTCCTCCAGCTGCTGTACCCGCCCGGCTCGGCGGTGACCGCGGTGGGCGACGACATGCAGTCCATCTACGCCTTCCGCGGCGCTCACCTGCACAACATCCTCCACTTCGAGGACCACTTCTCCTCGGAAGCGCAGGCCGTGCGGCGCGAGCTCCAGGTCACGTTCCGCTTCGGCCAACCGTTGACCCGGGTGGCGAACCGGATCCAAGCCCAGGTCGGAGACGCGTTGCCCAAGGAGCTGGTGCCCGACGACGGGGCGGACGCGACCACCGTCGAGTGCTTCCTCGCCGCGGACGACGCTGAGGAGGCGGTCACCATCGCCGATGACATCGTGCGGCGCCATGAGGCGGGTGGGCATTGGGCCGACCACGCCGTGTTGTGCCGCAAGCGACGGCTGATCCGGCCGGTGGCGGAGGCGCTGGAAGCCCGGAACGTGCCGGTCGAGGTGCTGGGTGCGAGCGGCTTGCTCGACCGGCCCGAGGTGGTCGACCTGGTGGCCTGGATCGAGGTGATCGCCGACCCCTCGGCCCTGGTCCCATTGCTGCGCATCCTGGAGGGCCCCCGGTACCACGTCGGGCTGCGGGACCTCGCCGCCCTGGCCCGCCACAGTCGCCGGCTTGAAGAGGAACGGCCGGGCGAGCGGTGCACCCTGGCCGATGCGATTGACGACCTGGACCGGGTGAGCGACCTGTCCGATGCAGCCCGGGGCCGCTTGGCCGACTACCGGGACGAACGGGCCCAGCTCGCGGCGCTCGCCAGCCGCGTCCCCCTCCTCGACGTGGCCGAGACGATCGTCCTCCAGACCGGCCTGTGGCACGCCGCTGGGCCCATCGGGCGGGAGAACGTCCTTCGGTTCCTCGACCTGGCCGAGCGGTTCGCGCCGGTGGAGGGTGACCCCGGGCTCACCGCGTTCGTCGAATACCTGCAGCTGCTCGACGAGTCGGAGGAGGACGTGGCCGAGGCCCACCCGTCCGACACCGACCAGGTGCGGCTGATGACGATCCACCAGGCGAAGGGGCTGGAGTTCCCCGTGGTCTACGTCCCCGGCCTGGCCGGGAGCGGGTCGTCCCGCATCTTTCCCGACGACCGGGCCCACGAGAACGCGGTGACCAGCGCGTCCGCCCTGCCGTGGTGGCTGCGGGCCGACGACGAGGGCCTTCCCCACCCGTCGACAGCAACGATGAAGGAGATCAGCGAGGCCCTCCGCCGGCGCCGGAGGGACGAGGAGTGGCGGCTGCTGTACGTCGCCTGCACCCGGGCGCAGCGGCATCTGGTCTGCTCGGCGGCCCACTGGTACCCGGGGACGGCGGAACCGCAGGGCCCCTCGGAGTTCTACGAGTTCGTGTCGTCGCTCGCGGCGGAGGGGCTGGTCACGGAGCGCTTCCGCCACCCGCCGGCGGAGGCCGATCCCGACGTGGCCGCCAAGGAGAGGCGCAAGTTGGCGGCGGGCGGTCGGTACGCTGCCGCGGTGGCCTCCGACCCGGCCCAGCTCCGCCTGGAGGAGCTCGCCGTCTCGCCCGTCGGCACCGCCCCGCCGCGCCGCGTACCCACCACGTTATCGGTGACCGGCCTCGTCACCTACGCCCGCTGCCCCAAGCAGTTCTACTGGACGGTCGTGCGACCACTCCCCCGCCGGTCATCGCCCGCCGCCCGGCTCGGCACCGAGGTGCATCGGTGGATCGAGCAACGGGCCGGCGGCCAGCTGTCCCTGCTGGCGGCGGCAGGCGACGACGCGGACGGCGACGACGCGGACGCCATTCCCTCGAGTGAGGGAGCGGTGGCCGCCCTCAAGGCCTCCTTCCTGGCTAGCCCCTGGGCGTCGCTCGACCCCCAGCGGGTGGAGGCACCCTTCGTGCTGGCCGCCGGAGACCACGTGGTGCGAGGACGGGTCGACGCCGTCTACGAGCGGGACGGGCGGCTCGAGCTGGTCGACTTCAAGACCGGACGCCCCGCACCCCCGGGCGACGGCCCCGCCACCCTCCAACTGAACCTGTACGGGCTGGCCGCGGTGGACACCTGGGGCGCCGACCCCAACCGGCTTCGCACGACCTACTGCTACCTGCGCACCGAGGGGCCGCCCGCGCTGCTGTCCGCCGACTGGCACGCCGACAGCCTGGCCGCCGTGCGGTCCGACCTGGCTCAGACGCTCGACCGCCTGGCCGCCGAACGGTTCGACCCGACCCCTGGGCGCTGGTGCCGGGGCTGCGACTTCCTCCCCTCCTGCGCCCCCGGCCAGCGCCGACTGGATGCCGAGGCCTGACGGTACCGTCGCGGAATGACCGGCGACCTGAGCCAGGAGGAGATCGCCCTCGTGCTCCGCCGGGCGGCCGAGCTCGACCGGGACGCGTCCTGCCAGCCCGGCACCGGCTTGGATGCCGTCGCCCTCGAGCAGATCGCCCTCGAAGCCGGCATCACGCCCCAGTCGGTGCGACGGGCTCTGGCCGAACTCCGGGCGGGAGTCCTCGACCAGCCACCCGCCCCCCGGCGGGCGTGGCTGGGTCCCCCGACCCTCACCGTGTGCCGCACACTGCCCGGGCCGGCCGCCCTCGTCGAGCAGCAGCTTCACCGCTTCCTGGCCCGCGAGCTGTTCGAGCTCCGGCGGGACCTCGGCGAGCGCACGGTGTGGGTCGCGCGCCGGGGGCTCGACGCCCGGGTGCGACGGACGATCGACCGCGGTGTCCAGCGGCGCCTGATCCTGAGGGAGGTCCAGCACGTCGAGCTCTCGGTGATCGCCGAACCGGGGGGCGAGGACGAACGGGTCCTCGTCCGCATGGAGATCGACGTGCGAGCCATGCGGCGGACCCAGGGCAAGGTGTCGGCGGCGGCGGCGGCGACCGGCGGCGGCCTCGCCGCCATTGGTGCGGGCCTGGCCGGCCTCGACCCCGTCCTCCTGGTCACCACGGCGGCCGGGGGCGGCATCGCTGCCGCCGGGTACCGGGTCGGCAGCGCCTTCTACCGCAGCCGAGTGGAAGACATCGAGTCGGGTGTGGCTGGTCTGCTCGACCGGCTGGAGCGCCCGGCGTCCTGGCGCCCCCGGTGACCTCAGCCCCGTTCACCGGCGTCGGCGTCGCCCTGGTCACCCTCTTCGACGACGACGGAGACCTCGACGCCGCCGCCACCGCCGAGCACGCAGCCCGCCTCGTGGAGCTCGGCGTGCGCGCCGTGGTCGTCGCTGGGAGCACGGGTGAGGCGGCCTCCCTGTCGCCGGAGGAGCGGGTGGAGCTGCTGGCCGCGGTGCGGGCCGCCCTCCACCCGTCCGCCGGCGTGCCGGTGATCGCCGGCACAGGCGCGCCCTCGGCCCGGCAAGCGGTGGCCCTGACCGCCGCCGCCTGCGAGCACGGGGCGGACGCAGTGCTCGCGCTGTCGCCTCCGGGCGCAGCCGATCCCGGGCCCTACTACGACGCGGTGGCCAAGGCCGCCGGCGCCACGCCGGTGCTGGCCTACCACTGGCCCGCCCTCTCGCCGCCGGGCAT
>JALZEC010000231.1 GCA_030862235.1 Actinomycetota bacterium
AAGTACGGGCTGGCCGTCTGCGGCAGACCGGGCAGGGCGGCGTGGAGAGGATTGAGGAGGAGCAGGCGGGCGCCCAGCTCGGCCGCCGACCACTTCCCGATGCGGCGGAGGTCGGCCAGGTCTCCGATCCCCCAGCTCTCCCGGGACCGGACGGCGTAGAGCTGCACCGCCCACCCCCATCCCCGGCCTTCGGGCAGGAAGCTCCGGCCGGGGCTGACGATGAGGCGGACCTCGGATCCGTCCTCCCGGTCGGTGACCGTGTGGTAGCCGAGGGGGACGTCTGGAGGGAGGGGACCGTCGAGGTCCAGATCCCCACCGTCTTCGGTCGTCAGCCGGACCGGCCTCCCGAAGTCCACTGGCTGGCCGGCGTGGACGACGCATACGCCCTCGCTGTCAGGGGGACGATCGCCATCGCCCGCCCCCATCGATCCCAGAATGGCATCCAGGGTCGCTTCCGGAGCGTCCACCCATTCGCCGTCGGCTCGCTGGTACCGCTCGGCCACGCCCCATGCGCCAGCATCCACACGCGGACCGTACCGGCTCCCCGAACCCGCTCGGTCACGACGTGGCGGGGGCGGGCGCGGCCGGAGCGGGCGGGGCGGACCGGGGACGCCGGTGCCGGAGCCGGCTGATGGCCCAGCCCAGAAGGGCGAGCGCGGCCAGCGGCGCCAGCCAGCCGAGCACGACGATCATCCCGCCGATCACGGCAATGGCTCCGTCGACTGCCCGCGCCAGGCTCCGGGCCAGGTCGTTGGCCGGTTCGGGGTCGGGAACGAGGCCGGCCCCCGGCTCGAAGAGCGACACGTGGAGGGTGGAGAGGGCGGCCGCCTGGCTCAGCTGGTCGCGCTGGGCGGTGAGCTGCTCGATCTGCTGGCGCACGTCGAAGAGGGACGTCTGCACCTGGATCACCTCGGACACGGCGCTCGCCCGGGCCATCAGGGCCCGCAGCGCCTCCTCCTGGGCGTTCAGACTCCGCAGCCGGGCCTCGTAGTCCACCAGCTGGCCGCTGACGTCCTCACCCCGCAGGGACGCCCGCTCGACGGTGCCGAGGTCGCCGAGGGCCTGGCGGGTGGCGTCGAACCGGTCCGCCGGGACCCTGAGGACGATGTCGCCGGCCTGGGGCCGGGACCCCTCCCTCTCTGCCTCCTCGCCGGAGGTGACCATCGTGGACGAGACGACGAACCCGCCGTTGGCGGCGGCGATGGAGGCAACGCGGTCGAACGCAGCGGTGAAGCGGCCTTCGCCGACACGCACCGCCAGCTCGCCGGTGCGGACGATCTTCGGGCCCGCGGGGTCAACCTTGCCCGGAGTGCCCGGGGAGCCCGGGGAGCCCGGGGAGGGAGGGGACGGGAGCAGGCTGTCCGTGGCCGCCCGGCCACCGCTGCCCACACCGAGGGCGGGCGCCGGTTCTCGTCCCCCCTCCCGCAAAGCCGCCGAAGCGTCACCGCTGGAGTCAGGAGCCACCCCGGCGGTGCTCGAGCCACCAGCGGTCACCCCATCGTCCCTCACGTCCCCAACGGCGGCCACCACCGCGCCCGCCAGCAGGAGGGCCACGCCGGCCGCTACTACGATCCGCACCTTCCGCCGCCGCTCTCCAGTCATTCTCGGCCTCCTCTGGGCAAATGTCCGTCCATTGGACGGCCGGGGGCAGCGAGCCGGTTCCCACGATTTCGGTTGAAGTCGACCGGTAGACTCACGGTCCCATGTCCCGGTGGCTTGTCGAGAAGCGGCTGTTCCAGGCGGCGGAGCGCCTAAAGCAGCTGCGCGCCGAGCTGAAGGTGGTCGACGAGCAGCTTGTGTTCCTGAACGAGGCGGCGGACGAGGCCCGCCTTCGTGCCCTCGTGTCGGAGACGCCGCTCGCCGACCGCGAGCACCGGGAGGCCCAGAAGCACGCCGAGGCCATGAGCCGGCACCGGGAGCAGCTCGCCTCCACCATCCTGGAGCTCGAACGCTCGCAAGACGAACTGCTCGACCGTCTGGTCGAGGACGTCCGCTGACCGACGAAAGGCCGTCCGTGGGAGTGCGCGTGGTCATCGCCGAGGACGAGGCCATCATCCGGCTCGACCTCAAGGAGACCCTTGAGGAGGAGGGCTACGAGGTCGTCGGGGAGGCCGGCCGGGGCGACGAGGCGGTGGACATGGTCCGCCGGTTGGAACCGGATCTGGCCATCCTCGACATCAAGATGCCGGGCATGGACGGCATCGCCGCCGCCCGGGAGATCTCCGCCTCCCGGAAGGCGGCCGTCCTGATCCTCACCGCCTTCAGTCAGCGCGACCTGGTGCAGCAGGCCACCGACGCCGGCGCCATGAACTACCTGGTGAAGCCGTTTCAGAAGAGTGCGCTCATCCCGGCCATCGAGGTCGCCCTCGGTCGCTTCGCCGAGGTCAGGGCGCTGGAGCAGGAGTCAGAAGAGCTCAAGGACCAGCTAGCCACTCGGCGCCTCGTCGATCGGGCCAAGGGCATCCTCATGGACAGGTTCGGGATGACGGAGGCGGACGCCTTCTCGTTCATCCAGCGGACGGCCATGCGCATGCGGGCCAAGATGAAGGTGATCGCCGAGCAGGTGATCGCCGGCAGGATCACCCCGTAGAGGCTCCGCACCCAAGGCGAGTTACCGAGGCGTCGTCGCGAACAGGTTTGTGAGGTCGGTGACCTGATCCGCCGGCGGAACCTGGACGTCGGCGGTGGCCCCGAAGTCGTACAGCTCGATGTCGACCCTCCCGGGCTGGTTTGGCCCCGCCCCGTCGGGATCGGCGCTGAAGATCATCCTGCGTATCCGGCCCTCGTCGTCGACCCAGACGTCGACCGGCAGCCGGGATGTGCCCAGCGAGGCGATGGCGTCCTCCACCCCCCGCTGCGCGTCCGGCGGCAACGAGGCGGAGGCCTTGCGGAGGTCGATGGTGCCGCGGTAGTGGGTGGTCTCCTCGCCCCGCTGGGTCTCCTCGTCCACCTCCTCGACGTCGTCGAGGGCGCCCTTGAGGTAGGTGAGGGCCTGGGTCGGATCCGACTGCTGGAGTTGGGCCAACGACCCCACGTTCAGCCCCGCCTGCTGGCTGAGCGTCGCCAGGTCCAGCTTGAGCCAGGGGCGGCCCCCGGTGTTCTGGCCGGGTGGCAGCTTGACGAACAGGCCCTCCGGGGCGATGACGGCGTCGACGGGCGCGCCCCCGAAGCCCGCGCCCAGGGCACCGAGGTCGACCGTCAGCCCCCCGATGCGGTTCCGCAGGTCGAACACGCCCTCGCCGCGGATCGTCGTCGGGTTTCCACTCGAGGTGAAGCTGAGGCTCACCGTGGTCCGAGCCGACCCGGCGTCGATCGTCCTGTCCGGCGCGTTCCTCACCACCTCGGCCCCGTCGCCGCCGTCTGACGAACAGCCGGCGAGGGCCAGGCCGACGACGACCGCGGCGACCACAGGGAACCGGTGCATTCGCCGCGGGCCCGAGGTCAGACCCTGGCCACGTAGAGCTGGCGCGCCAACCCCGGTCCGAGGGCGATCGTGCCCTCGTCCAGCTCGAGGGTCAGGGTGCCGTCGGGCGCCCGGGATCTGACCTGGGCGTCGACCCCCGGGATGAAGCCGTGGCTGTCGAGGTAGATGAGCGCCTCCTGGTCGACCTCGACCTGCTCCGTCACCCGCTCCAACCGCACCTTGTCGCCCGGCTCGGTCTCGGCCAAGGCGTGCAGGTCCCGCTTCGGGCCATCCACCCCGGGGATGGGGTTCCCGTGGGCGCACGTGGACGGGTTGTGCATGATCTCCATCAGCCGTTCTTCGACCTCGTCGGACATCACGTGCTCCCAGCGGCAGGCCTCGATGTGGGTCTTGTGCCAGGGAATGCCGATGACGTCGAGGAGGAAGCGCTCAGCCAGCCGGTGCTTGCGCACGACGCTCTCCGCACGGACCCGACCTGCCTCCGTCAGCCGGACGACACGGCCTTCGAACCTCACGTAGCCGTCCGACGCGAGCCGGCGCACCATCTCCGAGACGGACGGGGCGGAATGGCCCAGGTGTTCGGCCAGCCGAGCCTGGATCACCTGGGTGCCCTCCTCTTCGAGCTCCCAGATCGCCTCCAGGTACTCCTCGAGCGGGGGGTGAAAGCCGTCGGCCACGGCAGTCATGGTACTGGCCGGGCTTGCGACTCCTCCGCCGTACGATGCCCTTTGATGGCCCGCTACCTCCTGCTCGACGGGAACTCGCTGGCCTACCGCGCCTTCTTCGCGCTCCCCACCGACATGGCGACGGCCTCGGGCCAGGTGACCAACGCCGTGTTCGGGTTCACCTCCATGCTCATCAACCTGCTCAAGGACCACCGGCCGGATGGGATCGCGGTGGCCTTCGACCGCCCCGAGCGGACGTTCCGCCACGACCTGGTGCCGGACTACAAGTTGGGCCGGAGCGAAGCGCCCGACATCCTCCGTCAGCAGATGGGCCTGGTCCGCCAGGTGGTGGAGACGCTGAAGATCCCCATCGTTGAGGCGCCTGGCTACGAGGCGGACGACGTGGTCGCCACCCTCGCCACCTGGGCCAGGGACAAAGGGCACGAGGCGATCATCGTCACCGGGGACCGCGACACCTACCAGCTCGTCGAGGACCCGTTCATCAAGGTCCTCTACAACCGCCGGGGAGTGAGCGACTACAAGCTGTACGACGAGGCGGGAGTGGAGGAGCGCACCGGCGTGCGGCCCCCGATGTACCCGCAGTACGCCGCCCTCCGGGGCGACCCCTCCGACAATCTCCCCGGTGTACCGGGGGTGGGCGAGAAGACGGCGGCGCGCCTGCTCAACAAGTACGGCGACCTCGACGGGGTCTTCGCCCATCTCGAGGAGGCGACGCCCAAGCTCCGGGAGAGCCTGCGGGCCTATGAGGACCAGGTACGCCGTAACGCCACGGCGACGCCCTTGATCCGAGACGTCCCCCTCGACGTCACCCTCGACGAGCTGCGCATGGGCCAGTGGGACCCCGAGGCGGTGCGCGGGCTCTTCGGGTTCCTCGAGTTCCGTACCCTCTACGACCGGCTCGCCGAGGCCGTGGGCGGCCGGGCCGCGCCTCCGCCGCCGGCCGAGGCACTCGACGTCGAGCTCACGCGCGCCCGGAATGCATCTGAGGCCCTCACCCTGCTCGACCGGCTGACTGCCTCCACCACCACCCCGATCGCCGTCGCCCCGGCGTGGACCGGGGAGGAGGGGCGGTCCCCCCTCGCCGGCCTCGCCATCGCCGTCGATCCCACGGTCTCGACTTGGATCGAGGGTGCCGTGCTGGCCGAGCCCTCCGTCTCCGCCGCCCTCCGGCGCCTGCTGTCGGTCAACGGCCCGCCCCTCGAGGTCCACCGGGCCAAGGAGCTGATGCGGGGCCTCGACGCCCTCGCCGTCGACGTCCTGTCCCTCGATGTCGACACGGCCATCGCCGCCTACCTCATCGACCCCGCCGAGGGCCAGTACCTGCTCGAGGACCTGGCTACCCGCTACCTCGGAATCGAGATCCGTTCCCCGGATGCGCCGCCTCCCGGCCAGCTCGACCTCGACGGCGCTGGCGCCGACGTCGCCGAGGACGCCGGCCGACGGTCACAGGCCGTCGCCCGCCTGGCGTCCGCCCTCGACCATGGCATGGGCACCCGCGGCCTGCGGCGGCTGTACGACGACGTGGAGCGCCCGCTCGTGCGTGTCCTGGCCCGGATGGAGAAGGTCGGCGTGCGGGTGGACGTGGCTCAGCTCCGCGAGCTGAACGAGGGCCTGGTCGTCGAAGCCCGCCGTCTCGAGAGCGAAATCCAGGAGCTGGCGGGGGAGCCGTTCGTGGTGAACTCCACCGTCCAGCTGCGTCACATCCTGTTCGACAAGCTCGGCCTGCAGCCGCAGAAGAAGGTGAAGACCGGGTTCTCCACCGACGCCGCCTCCCTCGAGAAGCTGCGGGGCCTACACCCGATCGTCGACGCCCTCCTCCGCTATCGCGAGGTCGAGAAGCTGCGCTCGACCTACGGCGAGACGCTGCTGGCCGAGGTCGGACCCGACCAGCGCATCCACGCGTCCTTCAACCAGACGGTGGCCCGGACGGGCCGGCTGAGCTCCGATCGGCCCAACCTTCACAACATCCCCATCCGTACCGAAGAGGGAAGGCGCATCCGCCGGGCGTTCATCCCGGCCGAGGGCTGCCGCTTCCTGGTCGCCGACTACAACCAGATCGAGCTGCGGGTGATCGCCCACCTGGCCCAGGACCCCGGCCTGATCGAAGCGTTCTCCTCCGGCCAGGACATTCACAAGGCCACCGCGGCGCGCATCTTCGGGTGTGACCCCGAATCGGTCACGATCGGGCAGCGGTCGAAGGCGAAGATGGTCTCCTACGGGTTGGCCTACGGCATGGAGGCGTACGGCCTAGGCCAGCGTCTGGGGATCCCCACCGAGGAAGCGGCCGAGATCCTGGCTGCCTACTTCGAGGCCTTTCCCCACGTCCGCTCCTATATGGACCGCACCGTCGCCGAGGCTCGGGACCGGGGCTACACGGAGACCCTCTTCGGACGGCGCCGGCACATTCCCGAGCTGTCGTCCTCCAACTACCGGTTGCGGCAGGCGGGCGAACGCCAGGCGATGAACGCCGGGATCCAGGGGCTTGCCGCCGACATCTTCAAGATGGCCCTCGTGCGCCTCGACCGCCGGCTGGAAGCGGGGTCCTACGACAGCCGCCTCGTCCTCCAGGTCCACGACGAGGTCATCCTCGAGGTGCCACCCCAGGAGTCGGACGAGGTTGCTGCCGTGACCCTGGAGGCCATGCGGAACGTGTGCGAGCTGTCCGTCCCTCTCGAGGTCAACCTCTCCTGGGGCGACAGCTGGGCGGACGCCAAGAGCTGAGCTACGGCGTAGGCGCGCCCGTCACCGTGAACTCGACGCTCGGATAGTCGTGGAACTTCGTCCACTTGTTGCTGGTTGGGTCATGGGCATAGCAGTTCGCCCAGATCCAATAGGTCCCAGGGGCGACGCTGGGAACGACGAGCTGGTCCTGCCAGGGACCGGCTGACCCCCAGAGCCTCTCCCCGGTTGCCGCGTCCTGTCCTGACGAAGACATCCCGAAGTAGATCTCACCGCCCGTCCAGCCCGCTGGGCGGTTGCACCCTCCGCCGAACAGCTTGACGACGGAGCGAGCGGCTCCCGATGTCGGCGAGATGGTCAACGCATTGACCTGGGAGGCGGGGTTTGGTTGGGGCACCGTCGTTGGCGTCGTCGCCGGCGACGTGGGGTTGGGGTTCGGAGCGGGGGGCGAGGTCGGGGTGGGTGCAGGAGCGCTGGAGACCGACGCTGGCGGGGTGACACCCCCCGAGCCGGAGGACGGAATCTGGGCACTCGGCGCACTCCCCGCAGTTCCGTCGTTGCCAGCCGGGGGGACAACGGACGTGGTCGTCGGTTCGGACGGAGCGAACATGGTGGTCACCGACTGATCAACAGAGGTCGGCGATCGCACCGCGATGTCCACGCCCTCCCCGTCGCCATCCGAGACCGCGAGCAGCAGCCCGACGGCCACGACCACAGCCAGGCCAACGCCAGCGATGCCCGCCACTCGCCGGTACAGGGCGACCCGCTCGTGATCCCGCCCCTGCTCGTCACCCCGTCCGTTGGGTTCCGGCGGCTCCTCGGGTCCGACCGGGGCCTCGACGACGATCGTCCGCTCCTCTGTGGGCCGCTCGTCGGGTACCGGCGAGATTCCGTCGGCCGTCGGCACCTTCGCCGCGATCGTCTTCACCAGCCGCGCGAAGTCGTACTCCCAGCGGGCGTCGTCGAGCTCAATGGCATTGCGGGTGCTCAGTGACTTGAGCGCAGTCGGCAGCTCCGCCACACCGGGCATCTCGGCGCCCTCGATCAGGACAGGGATCACGTTGATGTCCTTCTTCCTGAGGGCGGACTGCAACTCAACCCTGACGTAGTCCTTCGGATCGTCGAGCCGCCGGCTTCCGTCGGGGTTCTTCGCCATCAGCCAGTCGCTCCCGATCAGGACGAGGAAGACCTTGCAGCGGGCGATGATGGTTCGGATCGCCTGTTCGAAGTCGGCCCCGGGAGGGATCGAGTCCACGTCTCGGAAGACGACGCCTCGCCCGAACGTCGCGGCGAGATCCCGGTAGACCAGCCTGGCGAAGCCCTGCGAGTCGTCCCGCCGATAGCTGAGGAAGATCTCCTGCACCGCCGTCCCACCTCTATCCGCCGCTCCGCCGTACCCGGAGCCTATCCATTAGAGCACCAAGCGGGGCCGGGAATACCGGGAAACCCGTTGCCGCGCCGCATTGCCCTACAGCAGTTCCGCCCGACCAGGGGTAGAATGAGTTGTTCGGTGGCCAGAGGGGCTGGCCGCCTCATCCCCCCGCCAGGCAGACACGACTCCCGGGGGAGATCAGTATTCCGGAAAGAAGGCTGACCTACAAGCATGTCCGATCAGGCCGAGGCCCAGCGCGAGGCCACAGACGCCAACACTTCCCCCGCCACCACGGTTGCCACCGAGGGAGCGCCCACCCCAGTCAGCGCAGGTGACGAGGAGTACACCTTCCGCCAAGTGGTCGACGACGACCTGGGCGGGATGTCCTTCGAAGACGCCATCGCGGGAACGATCGTCGAGTTCGACGACGGCGACATCGTGCAGGGCACGGTGGTCAAAGTCGACAAGGACGAGGTCCTCCTCGACATCGGCTACAAGTCCGAGGGGGTGATCCCCGCCCGCGAGCTGTCCATCCGTCACGACGTCGATCCCAGCCAGATCGTCAGCGTCGGCGACCAGATCGAGGCCCTCGTCCTCCAGAAGGAGGACAAGGAGGGCCGGCTGATCCTCTCGAAGAAGCGAGCCCAGTACGAGCGGGCGTGGGGAACCATTGAGCGGATCAAGGAGCAGAACGGGGTCGTCTCCGGCCCCGTCATCGAGGTGGTCAAGGGCGGCCTGATCCTCGACATCGGCCTGCGCGGCTTCCTTCCCGCCTCCCTCGTCGAGCTCCGCCGGGTGCGAGACCTCCAGCCCTACGTGGGTCGGGTCCTCGAGGCCAAGATCATCGAGCTGGACAAGCACCGCAACAACGTCGTGCTGTCCCGCCGGGCCTGGCTGGAGGAGACCCAGAAGGAGCAGCGCGAGGAGTTCCTGGACAACCTCAAGCCGGGCGAGCGGCGGCGGGGCACGGTCTCGTCCGTGGTCAACTTCGGCGCCTTCGTCGACCTGGGTTGGATGGACGGCCTCGTCCACGTCTCCGAGCTGTCCTGGAAGCACGTCGACCACCCGTCGTCGGTCGTGCAGGTGGGCGACGAGGTCGAGGTCGAGGTGCTCGAGGTCGACCTCGACCGGGAGCGCATCAGCCTGTCCCTCAAGGCGACGCAGCAGGACCCGTGGCAGGAGTTCGCCAACAACCACCGGGTCGGCGAGCTCGTCTACGGACGGGTGACGAAGCTCGTTCCCTTCGGTGCCTTCGTCCAGGTGGGCGACGGCATCGAGGGCCTCGTCCACATCTCCGAGATGGCCACCCACCATGTCGACCTGCCCGAGCAGGTCGTCACGCCCGGGGAGGAGCTGTGGGTCAAGATCATCGACCTCGACCTGCAGCGCCGCCGCATCAGCCTGTCCATCAAGCAGGCGGCGGAGGGTGGCGTGGTGGCCTCCGAGTACCAGGAGGCGTTCGGCGAGCACGCCTACGACGAGCACGGCAACTACATCGGGGACTACGCCGCCGCTGACTTCACGCCGGAGACCGAGGCGCAGGCGGCCTGGGCCGACTATGTCGTCCAGCACGGCGGTGTCCACGCCGAGCCGGCGGAACCCGGTCTCGAAGGGGCGCCCAGCCCCGAGCCTGCACCCCAGGGCACAAACCTCCAGTAAGAGCCCGAATGGGGAGCTCCTTGCTCCCCGGGCGCTCCTGAGGAAGGCTTCCGGTCTCGATGACGGAGCTTGACGGCTGAACCGGCTTCTTCGACCGCGGCTCGAGTCGCTTTTCGTCGCCACGCTGGTCCTGTTCGGCTTCCGGCTGGGGCTCAGCCCCATCGGCGACAACTCGATGTTCACGCACCTGCGGACGGGCCGCGACATCGTGGCTCGCGGCGCCATCCCCCGGATCGACCCCTACTCCTTCACCGCCGCCGGGGACCCGTGGGTCGTGCAGAGCTGGCTCCCCGACTGGACGTACGGGACCCTGCACCGCCTCGGCGACTTCCGGCTCGTCGTCTTCCAACAGGCGATCCTCACCGCGCTGCTCGCCTGGCTGATCGTCCGGCTGGCCAAGGCCGGCTCGCCGTTGCGCACCGCCCTCGCCGGCCTGATCGCCGTCGGGCTGGGCGCCGCCATCTGGTCGCCTCGACCCCTGCTGGTCGGCCTCATCTGCATGGCCCTCACCATCACCGTGGTGGAGCGCAGGAGGAACCGCTGGCTCCTGATCCCGATCGTCTGGGTGTGGGTGAACAGCCACGGGTCCTTCCCCTTGGCCCTGCTGTGGCTCGGTGCCCGAGGCCTGGGGGAATGGCTGGACTGGAAGGCGTTTCCGCGCGAGACGGTCCGGTACGTCACCGCCTTCCTCGCCGGCATGGTTGTCTCGATCCTGAACCCGCTCGGCGCCCGGCTCCTGGCCTTCCCCCTCACCCTCACCCGGAAGCAGGAAGCCTTCAACAACATCATCGAGTGGCGGTCGCCCGACTTCCACCGGGCGGGCGGTCTCTTCACCCTCGTGTTCCTGGCCTTGGCCGTCGCCGTGTTGTTCCGGGCCCGAACCGCGTGGCGCGACCTCGTGCCCTCGGTCCTCTTCCTGGCCCTCAGCCTGTACGCGGTGCGGAACCTGGCGGTGGCGGCGATCGTGCTCGCGCCCGTGCTCGGGCGTGCCGTCCGGCGCTCGGAGTTGAGCCCCGCCGGTCGCTCCTCCTCGACGACTCCCTCCGAGTCGAGGATGCGGATGAACCGTGTGCTGATGATGACGATCGCGGCCGCGTTCGTCATCTTCGGCGCAACTGTCTTCGCCAATCCTGCTCTCGACTTCGAGGGCTACCCCACGGACGCGGTGACGTTCCTCTCCGATGAAGGGCTCCTGTCGGCCCCCCACCGCATCGCCCATGCGGACTTCGTGGGGAACTACCTGATCCTCAGGTTCGGAGCAAGGGCGAGGGTGTTCGTGGACGACCGCTACGACATGTACCCGCTGTCCGTGGCCCGCGACTACAAGGAGCTGCAGAAGGGAGGGGCAGAGGCCCTCGACGTACTCGACCGGTACCGGGTGGACGTCGTGCTCTGGGAAAAGACGCACCCCCTCGTGGGACAGCTGCAGGCCCGGCCCCAGTGGCGAGAGGCGTTCCAGAAGTCCGACTGGGTGGTCATGACCCGCGCCGCCTGAGGTGGGTCCGACCGACATGTCCGTCGCCCGTGGCCCCCGGGGAATGAAGAAGGAGGGGCGGGCCGAAGGCCCACCCCTCCACTGACCGGGGGGAGTCAGAACGTTCCGAGATCAGCTCAGTGTGTCTTCTATCCTCTCGAGAGTTTCGTCCTGGATGGGGTCGCTTCTTCTATCGGGCACAGCCAGGACGCGGTTGATGAGTCGTTCGGATCATTGCCTCGCGGCCGTTGGGAAACGGTCACCGTGCGGCTGACCCTCGAGCGGGCGGTGCTCGCCGTGACCGTGCTACTGGCGTTCGCCGTCGCAGTCAGCCCAGCCATCGACCATGACCTGTGGTGGCATCTGCGCAGCGGCCAGTGGATGGTCGACAACCACGCCATCCTTCGTCGCGACCCGTTCAGCCATACACGGGCCGGCGCGATCCGTCTGCCCTCGGACTGGCTCGGTCAGCTCGCCTTGTACGCCACGTGGTCGGTCGGCGGCCTGACCGCCGTCGCCCTGCTGACGGCCGGGCTGGCGACCGCCGGGATGGCGCTCGTCCTGCGGGTCTGCCAAGGACCGGTGGTACTGCGGGCGGCCGTTGTCGTGCTGGCTTCAGCCGCCTCGACCGTGTTCTGGACCGCCCGCCCCCAGATGTTCACGTTCGTGCTGACCGCTGGAGTCGTCCTCGTCCTCACCACCTTTGGCAGGAACCGAGGGGCCCGGGCCGGGCGGCTGTGGCTCCTGGTCCCGCTCTTCGTCCTGTGGTCCAACCTGCACCTCGGCTGGTTCTACGGGCTGGGCGTGCTGTGGGGGACGGTCGCCGGTGAAGTAGCGGACCGGGCCTTGCACCGCGCCGCCCTCCCAAAGCGCGCCTGGCGGACCCTGGGGGCCGTGGCGGCGGTGTCCTCGCTGGCGGTCATGGTCAACCCCGTCGGCCCCCGCATCTACGGCCTGCTGGCCACCCAGGTCGGCATCGGCCGGAGGTTCATCCAGGAGAACCAGCCTCCGCGTCTCGGTGACCCCATCACCCTGCCCTTCTTCCTGCTGCTGGCGGTGACGGCGGTGGTGCTCGCCCTGCGCTGGCGACACGTTTCCCTGACCGGAGGCCTCCTCGTCATGGGAACCGCCGTGGCCGCCCTCACTGCGGCTCGCACGATCTCGCTGTTCGCCACCGTGACGGCGCCGGTGCTGGCGCACCACGCGAGCGCCCTGCTGCGAGCCAGCATCAAGACCGACCGGACGAAGGTCTTGAGCCTGCCGCAGCGGCCGGCGGTCAACGCCGGCCTGGTGGTTGTCGTGGCCGCCCTGACCGTCGTCACCGCGGCCCAGAGGCTGTCTCCTCCGACCGTGAACGCCGCCCTGCGCCGGGAGTTTCCGGTCGCCGCAACCGACTGGATCCGGGCCACCCGCCCTCCCGGCCTCCTGTACAACACCTTCGACTGGGGCGGCTACCTCATCTGGGAGCTCCCCCAGTACCCCGTCTCAATCGACGGGCGGGCGGACCTCTACGCCGATCAGCTCGAGGTGTACGACCGCACGCGGCGGGCACAGGGCTGGGAGGGGGAGTTCGCCCGTCAGAAGGTACGTGTGGCGCTTCTCGATACGAACGGTCCCCTTGCCCTGGCGGTGGCGGCAGATCCCAACTGGGAGGTCGCCCATCGAGACCGGGTGGCGACCGTCCTCGTCATGAGGACGCCCTGATGCACTCCCGCCGTAATGCAAGAGAGCGGGCCCTGACGGGCCCGCTCCCCTTCGAGTTCTTGGCCTTGCTGGTTCGCTCAGGTGTTGAGGGAGTTCGCGATGTTCTGGAACTTGCTCGAGGCCCGACCACCCAGGAGGGTGATGGCGACGATGCAGACGACGGCGATCAGAGCGACGAGAAGGGCGTACTCCACCAAGGCGGCGCCACGCTCGGAGCGGCCGAGCAGCGCCCGGAGGTACGGGGCGCAGACGTTCTTCCAGTAGCTGACGAGGTCCATGTGATCCCCTTTGGGTTAGCGCCCCACTCCCGGGGCTTCATGTACTGACAGGTCTTCTATCGGCATCCCGGGGCTCTTCTTTATGGATCTTTTCCACTGTCGACCAGTTCTTCCAGAACCGGTCTCAGGACCCGCCCCGCATCGCTGCGGAACTCCGACCGCCGAGAAGGCCGAAGGGGGCGAGCCCGGTGGGCCCGCCCCCTTCGAGCGACCAGGGGGATGTCGGATCCGCTAGCTCAGGGAGTTGGCGATGTTCTGGAACTTGCTCGACGCCCTGCCTCCGAGGAGGGTGATGGCGACGATGCAGACGACGGCGATCAGAGCGACGAGAAGGGCATACTCCACCAAGGCGGCCCCACGCTCACTCTGGCCGAAGCGCGCCCGAAGGTAGGGAGCGACCACGTTCTGCCAGTAACCGATGATGTCCATTGTTTTCCTTGGTTCCCCTTCTCTGAGCCTCCGCTCTGCGGAAGGCTTCCGTGACTGATGGTTGTTGTATCGACCCCCGGCCGCGAAAGTTGGATAGGCAATTCGACCCATCTGAGCGACGGTGGCTCACCGCACCAGGGCGATGTTCGGGATGACGACGGGAACGGCGTCGAACGGGTTGAGCACGAGGTTCACCACGGCGCCGCCGGTCACTTTCATCCGAGTGCTGATGAACTGCGCGCTGAGGTACACGTTCGCCCCGGCGTTGCCCGCCAGGGTGAATTGATCGGCGTTCCCCAGGAAGAAGACACCGGCCATACGCGTGTTGCCCCCTCCGCTGATGGTGCTGGGACCGCCGGCCTCCGTCCAGAGTCCGACATCCTCGTAGGGGCTCACTGCTGAAGGATTGGTGGTGCGGTCGACCTCGCTCTTCGTCGGGCGGCGTCCGCTTATCAGGTTGGGCGCCGACCAGTCGACGACGGCCCCGCTTCCGATGCTCACCGTCCCGGAGTAACTGTCTCCCGTACAGGTGCAAGGGGCGGTGCCGTCGGAGCTCGGAACCTTCCCGTAGCCGCTGGCCATGAACACAAACGTCTGGCACAGGTGGGCGTTTGCACCGGAGGCCATGGTCAGGGAGCCTTTCCCGACCACGACCCTTGTGTACTTGCCGAGAGAGACCGGCAGCGGGCAGTTGAGGCCGGGATCGGGGTTGCCGACGTTGAAGTTGGACCCGTTCCCGAGGTCCAGCCCGATCTTGTTGCCGGTGTCCCTCCCGCCGATGATCACGCTCCGCGGATC
>JALZEC010000248.1 GCA_030862235.1 Actinomycetota bacterium
CTGCGGCGACAGCGGGGATGACTCGGCCGGTGAGGGGCCGTCGACATCAGCCGCTGCTGCCCTGCCGTTGGAGCAGCAGGCGTTGACAGTGGCAACACCGGGAGACGTGTTCATCACCCGTGACCGGAACACGCTGGGCATGTGGCCGGACAACGCCAATATCTGCGAGACGTTGGTCACCGCCGGGGAGAACCTGCAGCCGGTTGGCGTGCTGGCCACCAGGTGGACGCTGATTCCGCCGAACACCTTCCGATTCGAACTGCGGCGAGACGTGAGGTTCCACAACGGGGTGCCGTTCACGGCCGAGGCCGTGCGCTACTCGATGGCGCGCGTGGTCGAAAAGAACCTGGCGCTCACCACGTTCGTGGGCCCGGACTCAACCACGGTCGTCGACGACTTCACCGTCGATATCACACCCACCCAGCCAAATCTTCGCCTCCCCGAGCAGATCGCCCATCCCAACTTCAGCATCGTCGCTCCCGGCACCATCCCCAACGACAGGCCGGTGTGCACCGGACCGTTCGAGTTCGCCGAGTACACCCCGAACGACCACTTCACCGCCCGGCGGAGCGAGACCTATTGGGGTGAGAAGGCCAAGCTCCGGCAGCTCACCTTCCGGTTCATCCCCGACCAGAACACGCGGAGGCTGGCACTGGAGTCGGGCGACGTGGACGGGGTGTACTTCCTACCGCCGCAGCAGGCGGCCAGCATCAAGGCCCGGCCCAACCTGAAGCTGGCCCCCACGCCACCCGGAGCTACGGTCGTCCTGTCCTTCAACCTCCACGGTGCCGAGCCGCACACCCTGATGCAGGACATCGACCTGCGCCGTGCACTCGCCTGGAGCCTCGACCCCAAGGCACTGGCCGACGTGCAGTGGCAGGGGACGGCCCAGCCCCTCAACACCGTCACGCCACCGTCCGTCCTAGGCACCCTTGCGTCCGAGATTCAGCCCATCACCAACGATCTGAAGCGCGCCACCGACCTGCTCGATCAGAAGGGCTGGCGCCCCGGCAGCGACGGCATCCGCGAGAAGGACGGTCGCAAGCTGTCGCTCGTCGCTCCGGCCCAGTTCGACTTCGAACCCGAGAGCCTCCAGTTCCTCCAGGCCCAGGCCCGCAGGGCGGGCATCGACCTTAAGGTCGAGAAGGCCCCGGACGGGGCCGCCTATGCCCAGAAGATCAACTCCGGGAACTGGGACGTCGACATCAACTACTGGAACCAGAACGACGCCAACCCGGCGAGCATCCTCTCTCGGCTGTTCTACGGAAAGAACACGGCGGCCCGGATCAAGTTCACGCAGGTGGGCGCCAAGTTCGATGCTTTGGTGGACGAGGCCCTGGCGGCGCCCGATACCACCACTTCCGCCAGGAAGTCGGTTGACGCCATGAAGGTGCTGATCCACGAAGAGGTCGGAGCCATCCCCCTGACAAGCTTCCCGCAGATCTTCGCCTTCAAGAACACCGTCGCCGGCTTCACTGCTCACCCCTCCGTCAACCTGCAGCCGTGGACTGGGGTGTACCGGACGGGCTGAGCTCTTCTCGCGGATTCTCTGCCATGAGGCGGTACCTGGCCTCCCGGGTCGCGTGGCTGCTCCTGGCCCTTGTCGGGGTCTCGGTCATCACCTTCGCCCTCGGCGTGCTCGCACCAGGAGATCCCGCCGAAGTCGTGCTGGAGCGCCGGCTTAACCAACCGCCGCCGCAGGAGCAGATCGACGAGCAACGGCGGATCATGGGGCTCGACCGGCCATTGCCGGTTCAGTACCTGGCTTGGCTGAATCGAGCGGTGAGGGGAGACCTCGGACGCTCGTGGCTGAAGGGGTTGGGGGTTTCCGAAGCCTTGGGGCAGCGGATCCCCCGGACTGCGGCTTTGGCCTTTGTCGCCGCCGCGCTTTCCATCGTCGTGGGTGTGCCCGCCGGAATCCTGGCCGCGACACGCCGGAATGCACTGGCCGATCACGTCTGCCGGATCGCCGCCCTGCTGGGCGCTTCCGTGCCCAGCTACTTCGCTGCCTACCTGCTCATCCTGCTCTTCGCCGTCCAGCTCGACGTCCTCCCTGCCTTTGGCTTCGGGTCAGCCGGTCACCTGGTGCTGCCTGCCATCACGCTGGCGTTGGGACCAGCAGCCGTCCTGACCCGGCTCACCCGCTCGGCGGTACTGGAGGTGCTCACCGAGGACTTCGTCCGCACCGCTCACGCCAAGGGTGTTCGCCAAGTTGGCGTCCTGTTCCGCCATGCCTTGCGCAATGCCTCCGTTCCCCTCCTGACGGTGGCCGGGCTGTCCCTTGGGCACTTGCTCGGAGGCTCGCTGATCGTCGAGTGGGTTTTCGCCTGGCCGGGAATGGGGGACCTTGCCATTGCCGCCATCCACGATCGGGACTACCCGTTGATCCAGGGATTCGTCCTCTTCGCCGGCCTGGTGTACGTCTTGGTCAACTTCGCCATCGACCTGGGCTACGCCTGGCTCGACCCCCGAATTCGGATCGGGAACGCGGGGTAGCGGTGGCGCTGTCTCGGCTCCGGGGGACGGGGACGCGGCCCGACCCGCAGGAGGACCGCGCCCTCGCCGGGTTCGACCAGGCAGTGGACTTGACCCGCCCGACTCCCCAGCGCATCGGGCGGCCTATCCTGTACCGGCTCTCCCGCGACCTCACCGCCCGTTTCGGGCTCGTGCTGGTAACGGTGTTCACGCTCATGGCCGCGGCCGGTCCCCGACTAGCCCCTCACGACCCGAGGGAGGTGACAGTCGACCGCCTGGAGGGGCCGAGCCTCGAGCACCTGCTGGGCACCGACGGCCTGGGCCGGGACCTGTTCAGCCGCCTCCTTCACGGCTCGCGCCTGACCCTGGGCACGGCCTTGCTGGCCGCCCTCCTCGTGACCGTTCTCGGCCTCCTCGTCGGCACCCTCGCCGGATACGCCGGTGGGATCGTCGATACGTTCCTCATGCGCGTGGTCGACGTGGTGCTGGCCATCCCCGGCCTCGTGCTGGCGCTGGCCGTGGCCGGTCTGTTCACACCGAGCCTCCTGGCCGTGATGCTGGGGCTGGTAACGATCTGGTGGGCGGGCTACGCCCGGGTAGTCCGCGCCCTCATCTTGGGTCTGCGCGGCCGCCCCTTCGTGGAGGCCGCTCGATCGGTAGGGGCAAGCGAGGGACGCGTCCTGCTGAGACACGTCCTTCCGGGAGTGATCTCCCCCGTCGTCGTCCTCGCCACCCTCGACATCGGCCAGCTGGTGCTGGTCATCTCGGGCCTGACCTTCCTGGGCCTCGGCGCCCCGCCCCCGACTCCGGAGTGGGGCGCCATGCTCAACGACGGGCGGGTGTACTTCCTCTCGGACCCCCACGTCGTGCTCATCCCCGGCCTCGCCATCAGCTTGGCCGTGCTCGGCTTCAACCTCCTCGGCGACGGCATCCGAGACGCCCTCGACCCCCGCCTGGCGCAAGCGGAGACCCGCCCTGCCCTGTTGGGCCGCCGCCGGCGCGTCCACCGGGTGCCGCCCGCCTCCGCATGACAACTGCTGGGATGCGACTGCGAGCGCTCAGGCGGAAGCCTCTGGTGGACTCGTCTCCCGTGAGAAGCCGGGACGCAAGCCGCAACCGCCCCCAAGGGGACAGACGCGAGGAGCAACTCGGCTCAGGAGGCCCAGGCCGAACCGCCGCATCTCCTGAGCGGCAGTGGTTCCTTCCTCGCCCGCCGCCTGCAATCGCTCGGCCATCGTGAACAGCGACCCGGCGCTCTCCAACATGTGGTCGGTCGTGGCCAGCATCACCGCCTTGACCTCGGACCAGGGAACGTGGCCCGACCCGTCCGGCGACGTATAGGTGATCCCGTAGGCGTCGATCCCGCTGACGTCAACCGTCACCACCCGGTCGTCCTGGAAAGTGATCCCAGCAGTGAAGCCGGCCTCGTCCACTCAGTCTCCCTTCGGCGGCCTTCACTCCAGCCTGCTGCGAGGCAAGCCATCGTTCAGCCGCTCATCCCTGCCC